>CAMQVF010000038.1 GCA_947038115.1 uncultured Spirochaetia bacterium | reverse complement strand
TTTGCTGAGGGTAGCTTTGGTTGTTTCTTCGGTTGGCCTAATTTAACTAATCGACCAATTGGTGGATTTTTAGGACTTCCTTCAAGTAACAAAGCAGACATGCAAGTTGTTGATGTTTATTCTCGTGAGGGTGATGAGCTCGTTGAGAATTGGGTTTTAATAGACATTCCTTATTGGCTTAAGCAACAAGGCATTGACGTTTTAGAGCGTACTAAGTCGATATTAAATCCAGAACTTTAGTATATTCAATTAAAATAAATAAAAATAGTGGGCATTCAAATTATTTTGAGCGTCCACTATTTTAGAATTATATCATATTTTATTTTAAAAAATTTTTAATTAAATATGATAATTATTGACTAATCAAATTAAATGTTGTAATATTAGAAGTAGTGTGCTGATTTTATTTTCTATAATGCAGATATTAAATCAAATAATTTTTTGGGGTTTTTATGATAGAGACATTAGATATTTTTGTGATATTTTTTTATATCGTTGCTATTTTAGTTATAGGCTTTATTTCAAGCAAAAAAACAAAAACAGATGAAGACTTTTTCCTTGCAGGCAGAAATATGCCATGGTTTCCAATAGCTTTGTCGGTTGCTGCAACAACTATTAGTGCCAATGGCTTCATAGGTGGGCCCGGTTGGGCATATACCGATGGCTTAGCGCCTTTTATGATAAATATTTCTGTTCCTTTCGCTTGCTTTTTTGCGATTACTTATGTTGTGCCAATAATTTATAAACTAAAAATTGTCTCTATTTATCAATATATGAGTTTACGTTTTGGTAGCGGTGCTAAAATATTACTGCTCATGCAATTTTTTGCGAATTCAATAATACAAGTAAGTTCTATGGTTTTTATACCTTCTTTACTTATTCAAATTATGACAGGTTGGAGCTTTGCTTTAATCGTCGTTTTAATCGTTTTATGTGCAATTATCTACACTACAATTGGTGGTATAAAAGCTGTTATTTGGACTGATGCTTTACAGATGTTTATAGTTTGGGGTAGTATTTTGATGGTTATTATTATATCTTTAGACAAAATAAATATGTCTTTTGGTGAAGTTTTGGCATTGGCTAAGAATGGTAATAAATTAAATGCTCTCGATTTTAGTTTTGATTTTAAAAAAAATAATGCATTATTCATTACATTTATAGGTGGATCGATAATGTGGATTAGATATTTCGCTTTCGATCAAATTCAAGTGCAGAGAATACTTACGGCTAAATCGATAAAGGGAATTAAGAGTTCATTATTTTCAAGTGCTATCATAATGAATGTCGTTTATTTCTCTATGCTTTTTATAGGGGTCATACTTTATGTTTTCTATAATGGCAGAGTTTTTGAAAGCTCAAATGAAGTTATGATAGACTTTGTGCTTAATAATTTGCCAGCAGGTTTTTTAGGACTAACAATTGCAGGTTCACTTGCTGCCGCCATGTCTAGTGTCGACTCTATATTAAATTCTATGACTACTGTTTTTGTAAAAGATATTTACGAAGTATATTTTGCTAAAAAAGTCAAAGTTACAACTAAGTCATTTATAACCATCACATCTGTTGCCGTTGGAATTATAATTATATTTTTTGTAATCATAGGCTTTGGTGGATCGGTTAGGTCTGTTTTAGATTTAGTTGGTTCTTATTTCTCTTACTTTACAGGCCCTGCTTGTGCGATATCTCTTTTGGCTGTGTTTAGCAGACGTGCCAATGATAAAAGTGTTACTATTGGATTTATCATAGGAATAATTTTCACTATAACAATTTCAAAAATTATAAGTCCTGGATGGCTGTGGAATATTTTAATTGGTTTTGTCATATCTACTTCAATTAGTTATATTTTAAGTTTCGTATGTAAATCTAGTGAAGAGGCTATAGATAAAGCTAATCGTTATTCTCTTAGTGGGATAAAAAAAGAAATTATTGATTCTGGTGAAGTTTTAGAAAATAATATATCATTAATACCGGGTAAAATAGATAAATACTCTTTATGTACTTTATCGTTTTTTGTTTTACAATATGTAATTCTATATATAATTACTTTATAATGAGATTAATCTATGGATAATCATAAAAGTGAAAAGAATATTACAATTGACGATATTGCGAGAATTGCAAATGTTAGCAAGGCAACTGTGTCGAGGTGTCTTAATAACAATGGCAGCATATCGAAAAGCACTCGAGCTAAAATATTGCAAATAGCAAGCGAACTTAATTTTAGATTTAATGTGCATGCTCAAAATTTAGCGAAAAGTAAAAGCGATAGAATAGGTATTGTTTTTCCAAATAATTACCTCACATCTTCTTCGCTCGAATTTTTTAGCTCGCTTGAGGCTTCGCTTGTAAATGTAATAGACGAGATGTTTTACGATATAGCACTTCTCCGTGTTAAGGACATAAAAAAAGCATTAGAATCGAAACTTGTTTCTGGGCTTATTATTGTTACTCGTGATGTCGACAGTGATTATCTTGAGTTGTTGAAACGACATAAAATTTCGTTTGTATTTCTTTCGCTTGCAAATAAAGATATTCTAGGTAAATATGATATGTTTGCATCTGACAACACTCAAAGTGCTTATGATATTACAAAGCATTTAATCGACAATGGTGCAAAAAAAATACTTACAATCACTTCAAGTAACGAAATTTATACAGATTATATTTTTAGAACGATTGGCTATAAAAAAGCAATGGAAGAAAATAATCTTTCATATTCTAAAGAAGATATTATTTATACTGATATTACTTTTGAAAATGCCAAAATCCTTGTTAAAGAAAAAATTGATTTCCTAAAAGGCTATGACGCTATTTTTACCCAGCAAGATCAAATGGCATTAGGACTTATAAATAATTTAAAACAGAATGGAATTTTGCCACCACGAGATATTTTAATCGCTGGTCATGATGACGAAAAAATAATAAAGTATTTTGAGCCACAACTTACATCTTATAAGCAGTCTTATAGTGAAATATCTAGACATGCGATGAATCGACTACTTGTTAAAATTAAAAACAAAGAAGAAGATAAGAATTTAATAGATAAAAAAGTCGCAGGAAAAATAATTGTAAGGGAAAGTAGCGTAAAGAATTTTCTTTATTAAAAAAAATAATATATAATGTCAGTGTTGGTTTATTTTAAAATTTAAAGGAATAATTTATGAAAGACCCTAGAATCGAACAACTTGCGAACAATTTAGTTAATTACTCTTGTAAAGTTCAAAATAATGAAAATGTACTTATTCGAGTTTGTGGCGAAGGTGATGAGCGGGCTTTAGTTTTAGCTCTAATTGATAATGTTTATAAAGTTGGTGGTAATCCATTTGTATGGAATCATGATCAACAAATACAAAGAGAAATATTAAAATCTTGCAAAGAAGATCAAATTAAGACACTTTGTAAAATCGACCTTGCTATGATGAAAGAAATGGATTGTTATATTGGAATTTGGGGAGGGCTTAACTCTTCTGAATTATCTTCTGTCGATGTTGAAAAAACGAAATTATATAGCACTTTATACACTAATGATGTTCATATGAATGAGCGTATAAAAAATACTAAATGGGTTGTATTAAGATACCCGACACCTTCTTTTGCACAGCAGGCTTCTATGAGTAGTGATGCTTTTGAGGATTTTTATTTCAAAGTATGTAATCTTGACTATTCTAAAATGTCTAAAGCTATGGATAATTTAGTTACATTGATGAATAAAACTGACAAGGTTCATATTAAAGGTGTTGGCACCGATTTGCGATTTTCTATTAAAGATATACCAGCGATTAAATGTGCGGGTGAAATTAATATTCCTGATGGCGAGGTTTTCACAGCACCTGTTAAAAATTCCGTTTCAGGCAAAATTACTTTCAACACTCCTTCAATGTATAGCGACGGTTTTACTTATGAAAATATATCATTTGAATTTGAAAATGGAAAAATTGTAAAAGCGGACTGTAATGATAATGATAGAATAAATCAAATTTTAGACTCTGATGAGGGTGCTAGATATATTGGAGAATTTGCAATTGGTGTGAATCCTTATATAACTACGCCGATGAAAGATATTTTATTCGACGAGAAGATTAAAGGTAGTTTTCATTTTACACCGGGTTCTTGTTATGATGAGGCATCGAATGGCAATAAATCGTCAGTTCATTGGGATTTAGTTACAATACAAACTGATAATTACGGTGGCGGTGAGATTTATTTCGATGATGTTCTTATTAGAAAAAATGGTATTTTTGTAATCGATGAACTTTTATGTCTAAACCCAGAGAATTTAGTATAAATTTATATGCTTAATGAATCTTTTTTAGATATTGATTATATTAATTATTTGAAAACTAAGTGCATACTTGTTGTAGGAATTACTTTAAGAAGTGGGGTTAGTGTATCGAATACGCTTTTTAATCTTAAAATAAAACATGCACTTAGCGACTCTAAGAATTATGAAGAGCTTGCGGTTATTCGTGAAAACTTGCTCGATAAAAACGCTTTATTTTTTGCGGGCAAGCAAGATGAGAATATATTAAATAATATTGATTTTTTGATACTTTCTCCAGGCGTGGCAGTGAGCTCTAATTTTATACAGATGGCTGTTGAAAAAAATATCGAGATAGTGAGTGAAATTGAATTTGCTTATAGATTAATACCGTTTAATAATTATGTGGCGATTACTGGCACTGATGGCAAGACAACAACTTCGACGCTCACTTATGAAATATTGAAAAATACTAAAAAATCGACACTTTGTGGAAATATAGGGGAGGCTTTTTCGAAACATATTTTCGATATTGAAAAAGATGAGAATATTATTTTAGAGCTTTCAAGTTTTCAACTAGAGACTATTAAATTATTTAAGCCGAAAATTTCAGTTATATTAAACATAGCTCAAGATCATTTAGATAGATATAATTCTATTGACGATTATTTTAACGCCAAGAAAAATATTTATAAAAACCAAGATAAAAATGATTATTTGATTATTAACTTAGATAATAAATATACGAGAACATTGCTAGATAGTATTAAAAATGTGAGCATAAAAACATTTTCATGCATTGATAGTTCTGCCGATTTGTTTTTAAACGACAATGATGATTTATTTTATAATAATAATTTTCTGTTTTCAATAAAAAAAAGAGTGTTAATTGGTGGGCATAATAGAGAAAATATATTGGCTTCTGTTTTAATTGCTTTGCTTTTAAATATTGACGAGAAAATAATCGAGAATGAAGTTTTGACTTTTAATGGAGTTGCTCATCGTTTAGAATATGTGGCGACAATTGACGGTGTAACTTTTATAAATGACTCAAAGGCGACTTCACTTTCGGCTGTTGTTTCTGCTATAAAATCATTTGACAAAAATACGATTCTTATTATGGGTGGTAGAAATAAGGCTGTCGATTTTAGTTCACTTGCTCAATATATGAAAGGGCATGTGAAAAAGTTAATTTTGACTGGCGAGGCTTGTCATGAGCTTAACAAAATGATAAATTATGAAAACACTAAAATAATTGTGGACTTTGACGTGGCTATTCAGTTTGCTAAAAAAGTAGCTAAAAAAGGCGATACTGTTTTGCTTTCTCCCGGTTGCACTAGCTTTGATAGGTTTAAAGATTTTGAAGAGCGTGGCGAGTATTTTAAGAGCCTTGTGAGACTGGATTAAACTTGACTTTTTTAATTACTATTGTATTATTTGTAGGGTTTTTCTAAAAATTTAAGGACTTTATGACAATGAATAAAAAATATCTAATATTAATATCTGCTATTGTAGGTTTGTCTATAATACTAATCGCTACTATCTTATTAAAAGACAAGGGTTATTCGGTGCCTACGCTTAAAGCGGTATCGGCGGATGATATTGAAGAGATTCGAATTATAAGTTCTACAAATGAAATAATTATATCGAAAGAAGATGATAAAAATTGGCTTTTGAATGATAAATATAAAGCGGATACAAATGCTATAATGTCTATGGCTTTTGCGATTAGCAGTTTTGAGATTACAGATTTGCTTTCACGTGCCGATGACGATGTTTTATCACGCTACGGGCTTGATTCTAATAATATGATTAAGATTATTGCTTTCAATGATAAAAATAAAGAAATTAGAAATATCGATTTGGGCTTTAATGCGACAATTGCATATCAAAATTTTGCTCAAATTAATGACGATGATAATATTTATATCGTGAGTGCAACTGATAATTTAAGAACTACATTCGATACAAAGCTTGAAAAACTTCGAAATAGAAAAATATCTTCACTGTTAACTGTCGCTATCGATGAGGTTAATATTACTAAAAATGATGTAGAATATTCAATGTCAAGGCAAGCACCAGACCCTGCGATAAACACGAATGCTACACCTTTGCCAAGTTACTGGACGGCTGATTGGAAAAATAATGCGGTAATAGACGGTAAATTAATTAATTCTATGCTAAATTCAATTGGCAGTGTGTCGGCGGCAGGCTTTTTAGAAGACATTGACGAGAGAGGTGCTTTGATTTATACTATAATTCTTGGCAATGAGGACAATGACGAGAAAGTGCAATATAGTATTTTTGAGGCTAATGCAGACAAACAATATGAAGTCATCGTTGAAAATGATAATTCAAGATATTTTATTAGCGAGAATAGTTTTAACAGAATTAATAATACTATTGATGCCGTTTTAAATTAAAAAAAGTTATAAAAAATAAATAATATTATTGACATTTTTTCAAGAAGTATTATTATGTATTTATTATGATTAAAGAAATGAACATCACAGAATTAAAGGCAGCCATTGCTTTTTTTGCTTCATATTCTTTTATAGTCTTTAACTCTTATTATTTCTATTACGGCGTTTAACGCCATAATAAATTAACCACAATACAAAAAAACTATACAATATAGACTTCTTTGAAGTTTAATCGAGTAAGATATCATTTTAATAATGGTAAATAATATATAAAAACGAGGAATATATGATAATTGTTATGAATAATACAGCAACAGTAGAAAATATAGATAATATAGTTGATAGGCTTCAAAAGGCTACTCTTTCGACTAGTAAAATAGTTGGAGCAGAACAAACTGTAATTGGGGTGGTGGGCGACACAGGAAAAGTTGACAAAGAGCTTTTATCGACATTACCCGGCGTTGAAAAAGTATTGAAGGTGCAAGAACCTTTCAAAAAAGCTAATAGAGCATTCAAGAGCACAGACACAATTGTTGACGTTGCGGGTGTGAAATTTGGTGGCGATAAACCTGTAATAATCGCAGGGCCTTGCTCGGTTGAAAGCCATGATCAGATTGTATCTATCGCTAAGAGTGTGAAGGCGGCAGGAGCTTCAATGTTGCGTGGTGGTGCATTCAAACCTCGTAGCTCGCCTTATGCCTTCCAAGGGCTTGAACTTGATGGACTTAAACTTCTAATCGAGGCAAAAAAAGCGACGGGGCTTCCTATTGTCAGTGAGATAATCGCACCTCGTTATCTTGAAGTCTTTGAAGAATCGGTTGATATGATTCAAATTGGTGCTCGTAATATGCAAAATTTCGATCTTCTTCGTGAGGTTGGTAAAAGTAAAAAGCCAATATTACTTAAACGTGGACTTTCAAGCACTATCGAAGAATGGCTTATGAGTGCGGAATATATTTTACATCAGGGTAATCCTAATGTCGTTTTATGTGAACGTGGAATACGAACATTTGAAACTTATACTAGAAATACTTTAGATGTGTCGGCAATTATAGCTGTTAGAAAACTTAGTCATTTGCCTATAATAGCTGACCCATCGCATGCCAGTGGAAAGTCATGGATGGCACTTCCTTTATCGCTTGCAGCCCTTGCTTGCGGTGCTCATGGAATTATCATCGAGGTGCATAATGACCCTGCAAATGCATTATGTGATGGTGCTCAATCGGTTACTCCTTTAGTTTTCAATGACATTATGAAATGTGTAAATACAATCGATAATACGATGAAGGAGATTAAGGACTTTATGCATGTTTAAGACTCATCAATTTGATATTGCTGTGATTGGTCTTGGACTTATGGGTACTTCTTTGCTTAAGGCTATAGAATATAAAAATTATTGCATATGGGGGCTTGATAGTAATAAAGAAGCTGCTCAATATGCATTAGATAATAATTATATAGTAAAGAATGATTATGATATTGAAAATGCTATTAAAAGTTCTAAAATTGTGATACTCTCCGTTATGCCAAGCGTAGCGGAGGATATCATAAAAAAATATAAGCATTTATTTTCTCATAATACAATTTTAAGCGATTTTTGTGGTGTTAAACGTGTAATATATAATTTGTGTTCTGATATTAATTATATAGGAATACACACTATGGCTGGCCGTGAAGTTGGTAGCTATAAAAATGCTGATAAAAATCTATTTAGTAATTGTAATGCTATTATTACTACGAATGAACATGCTAAAAACAATGATATTAATATAATTACAAATCTATTAAACGACATGGGTTGCACTAAAATTATTAATTCTACGGCTATCGAACATGATGAAAAAATCGCATTTACAAGTGAGCTTATGCATATTGTCGCTGCGGGGATTGTTAGCTCAAGTGAATATATTCCTTCTTTGGGCTTTGAAGGAAATAGTTTGATGGATCATACACGTGTTGGAACTATAGATTTTAATATGTGGAGTGAGATTTTTGCCATAAATAGTGATTTTTTGGAAAATAGTTTGTCTATTTATATTGATATTTTGGAAGAGTATAAAAAAGCACTTCAAAATAAAGATGAGGCAAAACTTAAGTCGCTATTAAAATTCGCTAATGATAATAAACAGAGGTGGCTTCATGAACGATAATTTTTTAAGAAAAGTCGAAGTAAATCTGCATGATTTCAAATATGATATTTTAATAAAAAAAGATATTATCAATGAACTTGGACGAATTTTAATTGAAGATTTTAGCTCGAAAAAATGTTTTATCATAACCGACAGCAATGTTAAAAAGCTTTATTTTGAAAATATTAAAAATAAATTAGCAAGTTCTGGAGTTGAAACTATCGGCTATTTTTCTATTGACGCTGGTGAAGAAAATAAAAATATCGATACAATTTCAAAAATATATAACACTTTGGCTGAAAGCGAGTGCGGACGTGATGACATTATTATTGCGCTAGGCGGCGGTGTCGTGGGTGATGTGGCAGGTTTTGTCGCAAGCACTTGGATGCGTGGCATTCGTTTTATTCAAGTGCCAACCACGGTTCTCGCATGTGTCGATTCATCGGTTGGTGGAAAAACTGGAATAAATATTGACGCTGGAAAAAATTTGGTCGGTTGTTTTTATCATCCATCGCTAGTGTTGATCGACTCTAATATGCTAAAAACATTGCCTGATAGAGAGTTTTTTTCAGGCTTCGGAGAGATAGTTAAACATGCTATGCTTTTTGATGAAGAGATGTTTGTATTTTTAGAAAATAATTATAGTAAAAATAATATCGAAGAAAAAATCGACGAGTTGCTCGAGAAAAACTGTAAATTGAAGGCGCATATAGTTGAAATCGATTTTCGAGAAAAGCATGAGCGAATGCTACTTAATTTTGGACATACTATCGGGCATAGCATAGAAAAGGATTCGAAATATTCTTTATTTTTGCATGGCGAGGCGGTGTCGCTTGGAATTATATTCGCGTTAAAACTCGGTTTAAAATTAGGGATTACAAAAGATATAAATTTAATTGAACGTACGACAAAAATATTTCATAATCTAAATTTGCCAACTGAAATACCAAATAATATCGATATATTTTCTGCCATAAAACTGGATAAAAAAAGAAGTAGTGATAGTATTAATTATATTTTTATTGAAAGTTTGGGCAATCCCATTATAAAAAAGATTAAAATTGAAGATATAATATTGTAAATAATATATTTTTAATTTATACTTAATATGATGAAAATTTTATTAATTAAGCAAACATCATTGGGCGACGTTTTGCATATGACGCCTCTGCTTCGAGCTATAAAAAAGAATTATCCTGATTCTCAAATTGATATAGTTACTGATAAACGTGCTTTAAGTATTTTAGAGAATAATCCCTATAAAAATAAACTTTATGTTTTGGATATTTATAAATATGAAAATAATTTATTTAAATCACCAAAGCTTTTTTTTGCGACTATTAAAGAGTTTTTCTCGCATATTAAAAATGTTAGAAAAGAGAATTACGACATCGCTATCGATTTGCAAGGTTTGGAACGTAGTGTCATATTTTTGTATGCATGTCATGCCAAATTGAAATTCGCCAAGGGTAAATGGCTCTTCGTGAAAAGCAATTATTATAAAGATATTAATGCGATAGTAGGCCTTATGTCTTTTCTGCCATTATTCGATTGTAAAAGTGATGGCTACGAACTCGATTATTTTTTACCTAAGAATATAGAAAATGATTTTAATGCAAAAATAAAAAAATTAAATATTAATTTAGAAGATAAATATATTATAATTTCGCCATTTTCACGCTGGCTAACCAAAGATTTAAATGTTAAAAAAACAAGAGAAATTATAGAAAATATAAGAAATGCCAGTGATATTCAAATAATTATAACGGCGACTGAAGATAAAAAAGAATATTCCGACTTGATAATAAATGGATTTGATAATATAGTCAATTTAACATCTTTAATAAATATAAACGAGCTTGGATTTCTAATAAAAAATGCTTATGGTATGATCACTGTCGATTCATTTCCAATGCATTTGGCTTCAGCTTTCAATATACCGCTTGTAGCACTTTTTGGCCCGACTAGTGAGCTTAGAGTGGGGCCGCTTTCGGCAAACTCAAAAGTAATTCGGTTGGATGATCTTTTGTGTAAAATGTGTTATAAACGTTCGACTTGCCCGAATAATTATAAATGCATGGCTGAGCTTGACGCTAAATTAATAATAAAAACTCTTTTTAATATTATTCAAAACAAAAAATAATTATTTACAAAATATGATATTTATGATATTATTAATTGGTTACTTTTAACAAAATTAAATTTAAGAAATATTTGACTATATATATGACACATTTTTACTTGGAAAACTACGGATGTCAGATGAACAGAGCTGACTCGAACTCGTTAATACACAGCCTTCAAAGTGAGGGATTTTTAGAGACAACTGAATATATCGACTCGGATATCATTATTATAAACACATGTAGCGTGCGTCAACATGCAGAAGACAGGGTTTTTGCTCGTGTAAGGCTTTTTAATGCTTTCAAAAAAAGAGAAAAGAAGTCGATGAAAATTATAGTTATGGGTTGCATGGCACAAACTTCGAAGGATAGGTTATATTCTTTGGGTGTCGATAAAGTTTTTGATGTTTATAATGAAATTAAGATTCTCGATTATATTAAAAATGATGATTTAATTGAAAATGATTTTAATTCAAATTATGTATTTAGTAAATCTTATGTCGATAAACTTTACACTCATAAGGCGTTTTTGCCAATTACTCATGGATGCGACAATTGGTGCACTTATTGCATTGTGCCTCATACTCGTGGGGGGTTAATTAGCCGACCTTCAAAAGATATTTTGGAAGACCTCAAAAGTTTAATCGATAGTGGTGCTAAAGAAATAACTCTTTTAGGGCAAAATGTCAATTCTTATGGCGAAGATACCAAGGATATGTCGTTTGTTCAATTGCTTGAAGAGGTTGATAAAACTATTAACGATAGTGATGTTTGGATTCGATTTACGACTTCACATCCTAAAGATTTCGATAAAAACTTGGCGGATGCTATAATTAATCTTAAAAGTGTTTGCGAGCATATTCATTTGCCGTTTCAAAGTGGCTCAAATCGAATACTTAATCTTATGGATAGAAAATATACAATAGAAGAATATCTCGAAAAAGTTTCTTATCTACGTAATATTACAAAAGATTTTTTAATTTCAACCGATATAATTGTAGGCTTCGCCGATGAAACCGATGAAGAATTTACTGAGACATTAAATGTTATAAAAAGTATTGGCTTTGAAGAGGCTTATCTCTATAAATATTCAGAGAGGGCAGGCACGGTTGCGCATGAGAAAAAAATAGCTTATGACCCAAATAATGGCTCTTTAAGACTATCAAAACTAATTGAAATACAAAGGGCGATTGCTCTAAGTTTGCTTACAAAACAAGTTGGGACTTTTCATAAAGTGATGATCAATAGTATTGCAAAGGATAAAAATAATTACTTGGGTAGAACACGTGAAAATAGATCGATAGTGATAAGGCTTAATGATGATAAAGTTCTAAAAACTGGTGAAATTTATAATGCTAAAATTATAGACATCAGAGGGCATTCACTAATAGCCGATATTATATAATAAAAAAGCCCCATACTTATAAAAATATGAGGCTCTATATTCTTCGTTTTATTGTTTAATCATCATATTCAGTTCTGTTGATTTTTCCATTCTTATCCATTTTCAATTCCATTCTATTATCAAGCTCAATATCAAAACCACCCCAATCTTTTTCAATTTTGATTATAGAAGCTTTAGGATATGCCTTTTTAACAGAAGCAAGAACTGCTGCTGGTATAAATCCAGTAGGTATAGCTGTATACTTTCCATCTACTGTCTTCCATTCGCCAGCTTTCATAAAGTCAATTTCAATTCCATTATTCAAGTTTACTTCAAATTCGTCATAGTCTCTCTCTACATAAACTATATCCACACCTTTAAAGTACTTGTCAAGAAAATCTTTTGCCTGCTTAGGTAATGCTTCAACACCAACAGCTTGTGCATAAACAGCCATAGTACTAACTAAGAATACGAGTAATGCGGTACTATAAATCTTTTTCATAAAAATATCCCCTTTAAATTTCATACATACTACTATAACTAATAGAAAAAATAAATGTAAAATATGTTTTAAATATTATTTTCTAAAAAGTCGAGTAGTGTAGTCATCGATTTTTTACCGAATGAGACTACCTCATCATTTAAAACCAAACAAGGAACACTCATTACTTTATATTTATCTTTAAGGCTAGGGAAGTGTTCGAGATCAAAAGTTTGCGCCTCGATATTCTTGTTTAATATAGCAAGCCTATGCGATGCTACAACTAAATCGGGACACATAGTGCAAGAAAGAGAAACTAAAACCTTAACATTCACCTTCTTGTCTATTTTTTTGATTCTCTCCAAAATGCTTTCATCAATAGCTTGCCCAGGGCCCGCCACATTATACAAAGCTAATACGAATGAATTAAACTCATGTCCACCGGGAATTCCATTAAATGAAACACCGCTATATTCATCTTTCGAATTATACAACTTCATCGCTGGAACATATTCATCTTTCGAATTATTTATTATTTCAATATCAATTTTATCTCCAATCGTTTTAATTTCATCGAGAAAATGTGCTAAATCCTCTGAAACTTTTTCATTATTCAAATGTGCTTTAATTGTAACAACAGATTCAAATTTCGCAAACACTGGAGTAAGTTGCTCTTTAATTTCTTCAGTAATAAATCCCTCATCATTATCTTTTGACGAGTTAGAAGAAACATGTTGAGCCGAGTCAGTGTTTTTCGCTTTAGGCTCAGCAATAGGCTCTCTTGTAACGCCAAATTTTTCATAACAACTAGAAACATATTTTTCTAAAGAAGTAGCAGCAATAGCACCGTCAGACACAGCAGTAACAACTTGTCTTAAGTTTTTTATACAAACATCGCCTGCAGCATAAACACCATCGACATTCGTTTTTTTGTCAATATCTGTTGGTATATATCCAGCTTTGTCAAGCTCAATAGCATTTTTGAACAAGTCTGTAGCTGGAACATATCCTGCGAATACAAACACACCAAATGTAGAGTTTGCTTCCGCTTTATATTCCCATTCTTCATTTGTTTTATTATTCTTAAATTTAGCAAATGAAAGCACTGTTTCACCACCGACTTGAACTACTTCGGTATTGAAATGCACTTCGATTTTTTCATGCTTCATAACATGTTCAACAACAGAGTCGGCACAGCTAAAAGCATCTTTCCTCACTATTATATGCACTTTTTTAGCATAAGTAGTAAGAAATATAGCCTCTTCAGCGGCAGCGAACCCAGCGCCAACAACAAATACATCAAGCCCTGTAAAGAACTCGCCATCACAAGTCGCACAATATGCAACTCCACGGCCTTGAAATTCGTTTTCGCCATTAAAGCCGACTTTACGAGGTGAAGCACCAGTTGCAACAACAATTCCCCAAGCGGAGAATATACCTTTATCGGTTGTGACTTTTTTCATAGAATCACTGAAGTCTACTGTTTGAACTTCTGCTAAGAGAAATTCAGCGCCAAAATTTTCTGCTTGTTGTCTCATCGATTCTGATAAATGAGCACCATCAGTTTTTAATATACCGGGGTAATTTACGACTTCAGACGTTATAGTTATTTGTCCGCCGAAGTTAGCCTTTTCAATGACTAAAACTTTATAGCGAGCACGTGCGGCATAAATGGCGGCGGTAAGCCCCGCAGGGCCTCCACCGACAATTATCATATCGTAAAAATTATTTTTAGAAGGATTCATTTGTAATGTACCTTAAAATGATTTATATCTGACCTACTAGATCAAGACTAGGCTTAAGCGTTTTTTGACCAGGAGTCCATTTAGCAGGACACACTTCGTCACCATGGCTTGCTACAAATTGAGCTGCCTGTAACTTTCTGAATAACTCATCAGCGTCACGGCCAATGTTTCCAGCAGTTACTTCATAAACAACGATTTTACCGTCAGGATTTACTATAAAAGTACCTCTTTCAGCCAAACCAGCTTCTTCAATTAAAACTTGGAAATCACGTGCTAAAGCATGAGTAGGATCAGCTAATAGTGGGTAATTTACTTTTTTGATTGTATCAGAAACGTCATGCCAAGCTTTATGTACAAAATGAGTATCGCAAGATACACCAAAAACTTCACAACCAGCTTTTTTGAACTCGTCATACTTGCTAGCTAAATCAGCTAATTCTGTAGGACAAATGAATGTGAAATCTGCAGGATAAAAGAAGAAAATACTCCATTTACCTAAAATATCTTTTTTTGTAACTGGCTTGAAAGCATTCTCGTGATAAGATTGTACTGAAAATTCAGCAACTTCTTTTCCTATTAATGACATATGAAACTCCTATTTTTTATTTATTAATTAGCTAATGTTTGTAAACACTAACTTTATTGTTATTCTAGCAAACAAACGAAAAAATGTCAAGATGTATTATTAAATATTTTATACTAAATGATAAAAAATACTAATAATATAATCTTTTATCTAAAATAAGTTGTCAGTACACACCATAGTCGCAGTTCGAGCAGCTCCTACAGAAACTATACCTATTTTTACACCAACAACTTCAGATATTCTTTCTAAATAAACTCTAGCATTTTTCGGTAAATCTTCATATTTTCGTATTTCTCTGGTGTCTGATTTCCAACCTTCGAAATCTTCATAAATAGGATCAACATGATTTAATATATCTAAATTCGCAGGGTATCCGTCCAACTCTTCGCCATTATATTTATAGCCCACACATACTTTAATATTTTCTAATTCATCCAAAATATCAAGTCTTGTTATAGCTAAATAATTTAATGAATTGATATAAGCTGAATATTTAATAACACAAGCGTCAAGCCATCCACATCTGCGTGGACGTTTTGTAACAGTGCCATATTCACCAGCTTTATCTCTTATGCCATCACCAATCTCATTTAAAAGTTCTGTAGGGAATGGGCCTTCACCAACACGAGTAGAGTAGGCTTTAACGACTCCAAGAATATTATCGATTTTCAATGGGCCAACACCTGATCCTACGCAAGCACCAGAGGCAGTAGGGTTTGAAGATGTAACATAAGGATAAGTACCATGGTCGATGTCAAGCATTGTCGCCTGTGCACCTTCAAATAATACTTTTTTACCATCATCTAATGCTTTGTTAACTAAAAGTGCTGTGTCTCTTAT
>CAMQVF010000037.1 GCA_947038115.1 uncultured Spirochaetia bacterium | reverse complement strand
AACATTTTTCATAAGTGTAGCTGTAGTTACAGGGCCTACGCCGCCGGGTACTGGAGTTATATATTTAGCATGACTTGCTTCAGCAAAAGCGACATCACCGACAATTTTATTATCAACTCTATTAATTCCTACATCGATTACTAGCGCATCTTTTTTTATGTAATTACCTTTTATGAATTCAGGGCTTCCAATTGATACACATAAAATGCTTGCATGTAGACAAATTTCTTTTAAGTTTCTAGTTTTAGTATGTGCAATTGTTACTGTGGCATTTTTTTTGAGTAAAAGAGTAGCAAGTGGTTTTCCTACAATATTACTTCTACCGACCATAACCGCATTCTCTCCTTCTAAATTGACACCAGTATAATTAATTATTTCCATCACTGCTAATGGAGTACATGGTATAATAGTCGGAGTGCTTGAAAATAAATATCCCAAGTTGATTGGGTTTATACAGTCGACATCTTTATTCGGGTTAATAGCACTAATTATATTTTCTTTATTGATATGACTAGGTAGTGGAAATTCACACATTATAGCATTTATACTCTCGTCTTCATTTAATTTATAAATAAGTTTTAGTAAATCTTCTTCGCTTGTATATTCATCAAGTTCATAAAATTGATTAACTATGCCAATAGACGCACATGCTTTTATTTTACTTGCTGCATATATTTTTGTACCTTGATTATTTCCAACGACAATAGAAGCGATGACAGGTTTTATATTATATTTTTCTATTTTTACTTTTAGTTTATTTTTAATCTTTTGAGCTATTTCTTTACAGTTTATCGATTCAGCCATTTTTACACCTACATATAATTTATTTTAATGCGGTTATTATTATATATAATTTAGATTTTTTGACAACTGTTAAAGATATATTTAATATTTTATTTATTATAATTATTCATGAGTATTGACAAAAAAACTGTATATTTATACAATAGATTTAAGTTAAACATTTAGGAGAACTTTTAATGGCTACAAAGAAAAAAGAGACAAGTAATGAAGTGAAGCGAGATGGTAAAACGGAAGCCATTGAGGCAATTACTGAACAAATAAATAAAAAGTATGGCTCGGGTTCTTTTATGAAACTGGGTTCTGATAAAAATGTTAAGGTTGATGTTATTTCTACTGGGGCATTAACTTTAGATCATGCTTTAGGAGTGGGGGGTATTCCTCGTGGACGAGTAATAGAAATATACGGCCCAGAAGCTTCAGGTAAGACAACACTTACTTTGCATATTATTGCAGAGGCGCAAAAGGCAGGCGGATATGCGGCGTTTATTGATGCTGAACATGCTTTAGATCCTATTTATGCGAAAGCTTTAGGTGTTGATATTGATAATTTATATATTTCACAACCAGACTCGGGAGAAGAAGCTTTAGAGATACTTGAAAAGGTTGTTTCGTCTACGGCATTCGATGTTGTGGTTATAGACTCTGTCGCTGCTTTAGTTTCAAAAGCGGAACTTGCTGGCGATATGGGGGATGCCCATGTTGCATTACAGGCTCGATTAATGAGTCATGCATTACGAAAACTTACAGCAATAATTAGTAATACAAATACATCAGTTGTTTTTATTAATCAACTTAGACAAAATATTTCTATGACAGGATATGGGGCAGGGCCTAGTGAAACAACGACTGGTGGTAAGGCGTTAAAGTTTTATGCATCGGTTCGTCTTGATATTAGAAAAACTGAATTTCTTAAAAAAGGTGAAGAGACAATAGGTCATAAAGTAAAAATAAAAGTTGTAAAAAATAAACTTTCAGCACCTTTTAAAATTGTTATATTAGAAATTATTTTTGGTAAAGGTATTTCATCTGAAGGACTTTTAATCGACTTAGGACTTGAAGCTAAAATCCTTAGCCGTAGTGGTGCTTGGTTTTATTATAATGGAGATCAGATTGCTCAGGGTAAAGAGAAGGTTCGAGAGATGCTGTCGAATGATCCTAAAATGCGTTTAGAATTGGAAATAGAAATTAGAGAAATACTCAATATGGGTGGTGCTGAGCCTTTAAAAGAAAAATTAGCTGATTATATAAAATCATCAGTTATAGAGGCAAAGGCTGCTAAAACAGAAGATAGCGAAGATAAAGAGGATAAATTAAAAATTAAAGATACTGAAGAAAAAGAAGAAGACGGTAAAAAAGAAGAACCTAAACAAGAAGAAGGTACTTTTTTAATGCCAGAAGATGAAGAAGAATATAATGAAAATGACTTTTAATAGTTAAAAAATATTTAAAGGTTTTAATAAAAAATGGAAAATAAAAATGCTAATATCTCGCAGATATTAATTACAGAAGAAGAGATAACTAATCGTGTTAAAGAAATAGCAGCAAAAATAACTAATGATTATAAAAATGCTTTAAAGCCTCCTTGTATGATTGGGTTATTAAAAGGTTCATATGTTTTTATGGCTGATTTGCTTCGTTTGATTGATTTACCAGTTGAAGTAGATTTTATAGTAGTTTCTAGTTATGGAAATGAAATGATAGGTTCAGAGGTTAGAATATTAAAAGACGCTTTCCTATCATTAGAAGGTAGAGATATTATTATAATTGAAGATATAATTGATACGGGTTGTACATTAGAAAAAATATGTGATCACTTAAAAACAAGAAGTCCATCATCATTAAAAATTTGTACTTTATTAAATAAACCTTCAAGAAGAAAAGTTGATATAAAAATTGATTATAATTGTTTTGATATCGATGATTTATTTATTGTAGGATATGGTATTGATTATGCCCAAAAATATCGTAATTTACCTTATATAGGTGTTGTTGAAAAATAATCTTTATTTACATTATTTTATTTATCATTTATAATATTATGTAAATTATGTAATAATACTTGGAGAGTGAAATTTATGTCAATTATGGATTTAGTATTTAAAATTATATTTGGTTCAAAGTCTCAAAACGATGAGAAGATTCTTAAGCCCATAGCGGAAAGAACATTAGAGTTTGAAGACAGTATAAAAATACTGACAGATGAACAACTTTCTAATAAGACAAACGAGTTTAAACTTCGTATAAAAGAGTCATTAGGTTGCACTCCAAGCGAGTTAGATTTGTCAAAAGATGATGATAAAAAGAAACTTCAATCGGTTCTTGATAATATTTTGCCTGAAGCTTTCGCTGTTGTAAGGGAAGCGAGCATACGTACTACAGGCATGAGACATTTTGATGTTCAGATTATGGGTGGTGTTGTGCTTCATCAAGGGCGAATAGCTGAGATGAAAACTGGAGAGGGTAAAACACTGGTAGCTACTGCTGGTGTATATTTAAATGCTTTAACTTCTCTTGGTGTGCATGTTGTAACTGTCAATGATTATCTTGCAAAGCGTGATGCTGAATGGATGCTACCTATATACTCTATGCTTGGTATTAGCGTAGGAATACTAGATAACACTCGTCCACACTCGCCAGAACGCCGTGAGGCCTATGCTTGCGATGTTGTGTATGGAACTAATAATGAATTTGGTTTCGACTATTTACGAGATAATATGGTTGTACGTCAAGGTGATAAAGTTCAGCGTAAATTTTATTTTGCTATAGTCGATGAGGTTGATAGTATTTTAATCGATGAGGCAAGAACTCCTCTTATTATATCAGGGCCTGCCGAAAAAAATATTAAAATGTATTATGATATTGACAAAATTATTCCAATGCTTAGCGAGGCCGAAGTCGATGAGAAGATGAAAGAAATTGCAGGCACTGGTGATTATGTTTTAATTGAAAAAGATAAAAATGTATACCTTACCGAGCAAGGTGTTGGTAAAGTTGAAGGCTTACTTGGCATACAAAATCTTTATGGTTCATCAAATAGCAATATTGTACATCATGTAAATCAGGCATTGAAGGCACATAAAGTATTTAAACGTGATGTTGATTATATGATACGTGACGGAGAAATTTTAATTGTTGATGAGTTCACTGGTCGTGTTCTTAGTGGACGCCGTTACAGTGATGGACTTCATCAGGCACTTGAGGCTAAAGAAAGAGTAAATATACAAAACGAATCTCAAACTTATGCGACTATTACTTATCAAAACTTTTTTAGAATGTATCCAAAATTGTCTGGTATGACTGGTACGGCAGAAACTGAAGCAGAAGAGTTTTATAAAATATATAAATTAGATGTCGCTGTTATTCCAACTAATAAGCAAATTAAACGAGAAGATTTACCAGATAAAATATATCGAACTAGAAAATCAAAATTCGAAGCATTAGCTATATATATTAAAGAACTTCAAGCGCAAGGAAAACCTGTACTTGTAGGTACTGTTTCTGTTGAAATGAATGAAGAGCTTTCTAAAATATTTAAAAAATATAAAGTTAATCATGAAATTCTTAATGCTAAAAATCACTCAAGAGAAGCCTCGATAGTTGGTATGGCAGGAGAACCTGGGTCTGTAACGCTTGCGACAAACATCGCTGGTCGAGGAACAGATATTGTTCTTGGTGGTAATCCTGTGGCTAAATCGGTTTCTGAAATAGAACAAGTTCTCACAATTCTTAGAGATAAAGCTTTTAAAGAGCGTGATCCTTATAAAAAAGATGAAATGAGAGAAAAAATTAAGGTTATCGATTTACATAAAGAGGCATTTGTCAGGCTTGTTATTGCGGATAAAAAAAACATGGCTATTGATTTAGCTAATAAATATGGTGCTCAAGAATTGCTTGAAAAAATCGATAGAATTATTGCTATAAATGAAAAGTCAAAAATTGATAAACAAAAAGTAATTGCGGCTGGTGGTCTCTATGTTATAGGAAGTGAGAGGCATGAATCTCGCAGAATAGATAATCAGTTGCGTGGTCGTAGTGGTCGTCAGGGAGACCCGGGTTTAAGTGTATTTTATTTATCTCTTGAAGATGACTTAATGCGTTTATTTGGTGGTGAAAGAGTTTCTAAAATAATGCTTGCTATGAGTATGGGTGATGAAGAGGAGTTGAGTCATAAGTGGCTTAGCAGGTCGATAGAAAATGCTCAGCGAAAGGTTGAAGGTCGTAACTTTGACATAAGAAAACACTTGCTTGAATATGATGATGTAATGAATCAACAGCGTATTGCGATTTATGGTGAGCGTGATTATGTGCTTTATTCTAGTAATATTTCTAAACGTGTTGAAGAAATTATTACTGATATTGCTAAAAAGACATTAGCTGATATATCTGGTGGAAAAAAGAATTTGGGAGAGCCTCAAGATATATTGAATTGGCTTAATAGTTATTTATTAGACTTAACAGAAAAAGATATTTCATTTGTAATGAGTTGTAATTATGAAGATTGCGAAAAAAGAATAACAGAAATTTTATTAAATTCTTATGATAAAAAATCAAGAGAAATTAGTGAAAAAGTATTTAGAGAAGTTGAGAAAAATATATTCTTGTCGATTATTGATAATAGATGGAAAGAGCATTTATATTCTATGGACTCATTACGTGAGGGTATTGGACTTAGAGGTTATGCTGAAAAAAATCCATTGACTGAATATAAACTTGAAGGTTATAAAATATTTACAGGCATGGTGGATAATTTATATTCTGAATTAGTTGATTTAGTTATGCGAGTTAGAATTCAAGTTAATGAAGCGGTTAGTACGGAAAGTGCATTTGCAGAAGGTCAAGAAGAGCATTCAAATATGCAACAGATTAGATCAAATAATGCTCCGAGATTAGTACATCAAGCACCTGTGAAAATGGCTGAAAAAATAGGACGAAATGATTTATGTCCATGTGGTAGTGGGAAAAAATATAAGCATTGTCATGGGAAGTAATTAAATATAGAAGCAGAATTAGAATAGAGAAATACTAGTTTTAATTCTGCTTTTTTTTCTTGCCTATAGAGTCGAATGCTTTATAGTATCTTGCAGTTAGGTCTAAATTTTTAATATCGTTTATATATATTTTACCCTGTATTTCTGATATAACTTTATCTTTTTCTAGCACATCCATAATGTCTGGTAGAAGCTCTTTATCAACACCAGATATGTCAGCTAAATCATTTAAACTGAAATCGAAAACATAGGCATAAGATTCTTTTACACCCAAGTCAATATGTTCTTTTTTTAGTAATGCGATTAATGTGTCATATATTTTAGCAATAGGGTCTTTTAGTATAGTTGATTCTACTCGTTGTGATACTACCCAAATTCTTTCTGCTAATATATTAATAAGTCTCATTACAACTTCTGTTTGTTTTTCGATGAATGGTTTAAATGCACTCTTGCTTATCGCCATAAGTTCTACTTCGCCCATAGTAATAGCATTAGCATTTCTATCTCTGTCTTCTAATATTGCCATTTCGCCGAAGAAGTCGCCTGTGTTAAGAATAGAGAATACAGTTTCTTTATCGCCTGTAACTTTTGTAATTTTAATACTTCCTGATCTAATAAAGTAGAATCTATCACCCGGTTCAGTTTCACAAAATATGAACTGTCCGTCTTCTATTTTAACAACACCTTTGGTTTTATCTATTGGATTTTTTAAAGGGCCTGTTACTTCTAGACTTTGTTTTACATCACTTATATATTCAGAGTTAGGATATAAATCGATGCATCTTTGAAATGCATATCGAGCCAAATCTAATTTACTTTGACTATAGTAGAATTTAGCAGTGTTGTATAAATATTCGCCAGTATTTTTACTTTCTTGTTGTTGACCAGATGAACTCTCTATATAATTATCATATTGCCTAAGTCTTTTGCTGAATAATCTCAATATTTTGAGAGCTATTGTAGCATTAACTTTAAGAAGCTCTTCTAAACTTTTTTTATTTACAGATATAACAGTAACATCGGTAACAGCTAATGCCGATTCTTCGCAATTATGTCCAGTTAAGGCAGGAACTAAATTTATAAAATCCCCAGAACTTAAAGAGTCCCCTTGGTCGATAAGGGAGTCTCTTTTCACAGAAACAGATCCTTCTCTAATAATATAAAATGTATTTTTAGAAGGATAATCTTTGAGTGTTATATATGTGCCTTCTTTGTACTTAACAAAAGACCATTGGCTTTTTGGTGTTTCCATTTTTATCCTTATTTTTACCAAAATTTATAGAATAGATTTTAGCATGTTGACCCTTTATTCATTATAATATATAACTTTTAAAAAGTAAATTAGTATTAACAGTTAAGAGGTATTTTTATGAAAAAAAATAACAAGTTTAATGAGTTGACAAAAGAAGAAGAGAGAGTAATAATTGATGGCGGTACAGAAATGGCTTTTGTTGGTGAGTTTGTAGATAAAAAAGAAGTTGGAGATTATCTCTGTAAAAGATGTGATGCCGTTTTATTTGAATCGACTGCTAAATTTGATTCAGGTACTGGCTGGCCTAGTTTTGATGCAGCAATTGAAAATTCGGTAAAATATATTAAAGATGTTGGAAGTATCGAAGTTAGATGTGCTAATTGTGATGCCCATCTAGGACATGTTTTTTATAATGAAAGCATGACTGGTAAAAATGCACGCTACTGAATGAATTCTATTTCTCTTAAGTTTAAGAGTAAAAATTAATTTTTGTAGTATATATATATCATTTTTGACTTTTAATAAAATATACTTGAAATATTTTGTTATATTCGTATATTACATCTTTACGACTTTATAATTAAGGATTTTAAATTATGGATAGTTCTAATAATAAATACGCTTATTTTGCTTCAGGTTGTTTTTGGGGCACAGAGTATTGGTTTAGTAAAAAAGAGGGTGTGATTTCTGTTATTTCTGGATTTAGTGGTGGAGACAAACCTAACCCAACATATAATGAAGTTTCATCGGGTATTACAGGGCACTTAGAATGTATTAAAGTTGAGTATAATAGCTCTGTTATAAGTTATGAAGATTTAGTTAAGTTATTTTTCGAGACACATGATTTTACGCAAAAGAATGGTCAAGGGCCAGACATTGGTTCGCAATATTTATCAGCTATTTTTTATCAAGATGACTTTGAAAAAGATATGGCTACAAAGTATATAGAGATACTTAGAAGTAGAGGTTTGAATATTGCTACAAGTTTAAAGGCTATGGATGCTTTTTGGCCAGCTGAAGATTATCATCAAAATTATTATATAAAGAAAAATGCTAAACCTTATTGCCATAATTATAAAAAACTATTTGAGTAATCGTATAAAATAATTGAATTTTTTATTATTTATTGTTGACAATTGACGTCTAATATACATACTAGATAATTATAGGGTTGTATTGTGTAGAAAAGCTTAAGGGAGATAACAAGTGGTACTTACAGATCAAGATATAATTTTAGACTTACAGGAAGACAATAGGCTTCTCTCGTCAAAGATAGACGTTTATAAAGATGAGATACAGAAACTTAAAGAAAAACTGGAATACTCGCAAAAACTTTTTACTCTTTATGAGAGTATTATGGAATGTTCAAAAAATGAAAATTTAGAGCTTTCTTTAAGTGTAAAAACACTCACTGAAGAGAATGAGTCTTTTAAAAAGAATTTATAAATAATGTTTATAAAGCCAAAATATTCAAGTGATAAAATACTTATAGCGACTTCTACTAGAACAGATAATAATTTAAGCAATGATTTTTTTAATTCTCTCGATTTAAATTCTAAAAAAGCTATGTTTATGAATCAGACTCATAGTAGTAATGTAAAAAAAGTTACAGTATTAAATTCACTTATGCATAGAAATAAAAAAGGCTTTGAAGATATTGATGCATTAATAACAAATGTTAGAAATAAACCATTGATTGTAAAAACAGCAGATTGTTTGCCTATTGTTTTATATTGCCAAAAAAGTAATTCTATAGCTTGTGTTCATGCTGGCTGGCGTGGCATTGTTGGTGGCATAATCAAAAATACAATTGAGATGATGATTAAAAATTATAAAGCTTCACCTAAAGATATGTATGTGTTTTTAGCACCAAGAATATTTTTAGAGAATTACCAAGTTGGACTTGAAGTTGCTGATCTTTTTCAGAGCAAGATTTATAAGGGTGAGGATTGCTATATTGATATTGCAAAGGAAGCTATTTTACAACTTGTAACTTTAGGTGTTAGTGAAAATAATATTGAGGATTCGAAACTCAACACATATATAGATGATAGATTTTATTCTTATAGAAAAGACGGTAAAAATTCAGGACGTATATATACCCTTGCAATGCTTAGATAAAACATTTAGTACTTGAAAAAAACAAATAGTGTTATATTATGTAACATATGTTTATAAGGATATAAGATAACAGCGGGGTAGGTGGTCATGCCTATTGGAACACTAGATTTGCAACAACTCATGATGCAACAATCACATATTGGCAGGATGGAACATGTTAGACAAGCCGCCAAAACTATTGTTGTACAGTCAGAAGACAAAGATATACATCAAGATTCATATAAAAAAGATTCAACAGTTGTAGAGATTGAAGAAACTTCTGATGAAAGTATAATTAAAGAGCGTAAAGAGCCTAAAAAAGATCATCAAAAACATTACATGTCTTATAGAAAAAGAAGACCTTCTAAGTCATCTAATGATGATAGTAATCTAATAATTGAGAAGGTTGATATGGATAGTGATCTAGACAAGGGTGGGATCATAGATATTTTAGGGTAATTCGCTATGCAAATTTTTACAAGTATTATTATTAATCTTATTATACTAGCTGTACTTTTACCGCTTTTTTATATTTACATCGCTTATAAATTAAGAGATAAATTAGAAAAAGAAGCTGTTAATAGAGCTAGAATTGAAATTGAAGGTATTGTCAAAGAATTTAATAATACAGCACTTTCAAATATTACACTACTTGAAGATATTATAGAAAGGTCGAGAGATGCTTCTAAAGAATTAAATAACAGTTATGAGTTTTATAAAGAAATAGAAAAAAGTGATTTTCTAAAAAAGATTTCATATATAAATAATATTAGTACTGATTCAAAAACTTCTTTTAACCGCATTAATTCTGATGAAGAGAAAATTAATACAAAACCTATAATTACTAAAATCAAAGAAACTCCAAAAAGTATAGAAGTTCCTATTCCAGAAAGTCCTAAAAATAGTATTCAACTGGTATCTAATGATTCTTTAGATAATGATGTAAAAAAAGTTTATCAAAGTGAAGCTATTATAAATTTATATGATTCTGGTTTATCTGAGGTTGAAATAGCGAATAAACTGGGTTTGTCTATAACTGAAATAGAGCTTGCTATAGAAATGAGTAAACATAATTAGCGAAAGGCTTGATTTTAAATATTAATTATGTATAATATATAAAAGTTATTGTTTTATATATTATATTTCCGATGATGAGAATATATATATATTTTAAATTGGATATCTCATATTATGCTTAATAAAAGAAAAAAATATAAAGGTTCTGCTTTTACTAATAAAACTAGTAATCTATTAGCTAGAGACAAAAATATTATAAAAAAATCGGGACAATTATTTAATCAAATTTGTTATAAAATAAAAATTAAATATTACCAAATGTCTAGAAAAAGATATCTAAATACTGTAAGAAAAACTAACTTATTTGTAACAAACACAAGAGCTAAATCTAGAAATTTTAAAACAAATAATTTTATTGGTGTTCTGTCAAACAAAGCATCAAAGGCAAATTTTTATTTAAAAGATTTAAGAGATTTTTTATTTAGTACAAGATTATCAAAATCTATTATTATAACAAGTTCTTCTATTTTAATATTTTTCATGGTTTTTGGTTTTATGTTTATGAAAGATAATAATAGGAATAAATCTCAAGAATACTATACTCCTGATAATGCAGTAGTGGAGACAGTTAGTAGTCATGAAGTATTACAATCTTATAATGACGTGGTAGATACAATTAGTATATATAGCGAGCCTAATAAAATGATGCTTGCTTCACCTTTGTTCACGCAAACTTCTTTAGAAACAAATTATATCGATAGTTTTTATGATACGTTATCAGATGACCATACATTGTCAGGTGATGGTGTTATTGGTGTAGAGTATAATGATTATGAAATACAAAGCGGTGACAATTTATCAACTCTTTCTTTAAGAATTGGAGCAACTTTAGATACTATTGTTAGTGTAAATAAAATTAGCAATGCTCATAAACTTATGCCGGGTGATAGTCTTTCTATACCTAATCGTAATGGGCTTTTATATACTGTTAAAAAAAATGAGACATTGGATGAGGTTTCTGAAAAATATGAAATTTCGGTTGATCGTATAATATCATTTAATAGAATAGAAAATTCTACTGATTTACTTGCAGGAACTGATTTATTTTTACCGGGTGCTCGTTATACACTAGAGGAAAGAATTGACAGATTCGGACAATTTTTTATTCTTCCTATAGGCAGAGTATACAGAATTAGCAGTGCTTATGGTTATAGAAGAGACCCTGTTACAGGTGCTAGAAGAGTATTCCATAAAGGTGTTGATATGCCTGGCCCGCTTAATAGCCCAATATATGCCGCACGTGGTGGAACAATTATATTCGCTGGCTGGAATGGTGGATATGGTAATACTATTATAATTCGTCATAAAGATGGATATACTAGTTACTATGCTCATTTAAATAGGATTACGACGGCTGTCGGTAGAAAAGTCGCGATGGGGCAACAGATAGGTAAAATGGGTAGTACAGGAAAATCTACAGGTAGCCATATCCACTTTGAAATAAGAAAATATGGCGTAGCTATTAATCCATCTGAGTATATACCTTTTAAGAAATACTTAAAAAAACGCTAGACTTTATAAACAAATTA
Organism: uncultured Spirochaetia bacterium; assembly: GCA_947038115.1. Lineage (GTDB taxonomy): Bacteria > Spirochaetota > Brachyspiria > Brachyspirales > Brachyspiraceae > CAMQVF01. The sequence continues at coordinate 4,430 of CAMQVF010000037.1, read as the reverse complement.
CCATCGAAGAATTTTAATTTCTTTAGGATCATTTTCATTTTCTAGCATAACCCATTCTTCTTCATTATGAGGATCCATAGTTGATATTTTGTCTAAAGACATTTGAATATATTTTCCTTGTGCTTCAACAGCGATTGTGTCATCAGGAAGCAGAATATACCCTTCGCCTTCATACATGATATCATTCGATACTGTAATTTTAGCTACAACTCTAAGCTCCACATTATAAGGCACTGGCTTTTTATATTTGATATTAAGAGTTCTAGTAACACCCCACACAGCTTCACCAGAGTAAGGCATCATAGCCCTTCCTATAGTTTCGTCCAGAATCGACGCCGATACGCCACCATGTACACGCCCAGGGTATCCTTGGTGTATATCTCTAAGTGTTACCAAAGCACATAAAGATTTATTTTCAAGTTCATAAAACATAGTCTTTAGCCCCAAGTCATTTTGAAATCCACAGACAAAGCACATACCCGAATTAAATTGCTTTTTAATTACTTTAATATTCATTATTTAAACCTTTTTATAATTCTAATTATTTCATTATAAAATTAATATAAATTTTGTCAAATATTTTATAGTAATTTTGCTTGACTTTTATTAATAATATATTATTATTACTTTTCAAATGGAAAGTATAAAAAATATCAAAATAAATAAAAATAATAACCTACCGAGATTAGGTTTCGTTTTTAAATTATTTTATATATTCGCTTACTTTTTAAACACGGGTTCATGTTTAAATATATTTATTACAGATGACGTCTTTTATAGGACGTCTTTTTTTTAAAAAAAACTTAGAAGGGAGATAGATATGAGAGTTTTTCTTAAGTCAGAAGAGTATGACAAGGTTTTACCTAGGTTAGCAGCAGAAGTTATTGAGCGTGAAAATGTTGAACATTTGGTAATTATAGGAGTTAGGAGGCGAGGCGATATATTATCTGTAAGGTTGAAAAAACTTATAGAAGAGAGAGTTAATATAGATATTCCAATAGGGGCTATTGATATTAATCTTTACAGAGATGATTTATCTTGTCTTTCTGATTTTCCAGAAATCAAAGAAACAGATATACCATTTGATATTACTGGAAAGCATATATTACTTGTTGATGATGTTTTATACACAGGTCGTACAATAAGAGCTGCATTAAATGCTATTTTCGACTATGGTCGTCCTGCAGGAATAAAGCTTTTAATTTTAGCAGATAGAGGTGGTCGAGAAATACCTATAGAAGCTAATTATGTTGGGGTTAGTATTAATTTACCAAATGATGAATATATGTCGGTAAAAGTTAAAGAGCTTGAAGGTGAAGATATTATAACAATACAAAAGAGAGATAATATATAACTTTAGGGAGAATATAAAATGAAACTTACACATTTGCTCGGGCTTGAAAACATGTCAAAGACTGAAATTGAAACGATTTTAGATACTGCTAGACCTTTTAAGAATTTATTTACAAGAAGCGTAAAAAAAGTTCCAGTTCTCAGAGGTAAAACAGTTGTTAATTTATTTTTTGAACCATCGACTAGAACAAGAACATCATTCGAACTTGCAGCTAAAAGGCTTGAGGCTGATGTTATTAATTTTGTAGCGGCAACCAGTAGCTTAAGTAAGGGTGAGACTGTGGCAGATACGGCTGAGACTATCGAGGCGATGAGTAGTGATATTATTGTTATGCGTCATAGCCAATCGGGTTCTGCGAGTCTTTTAAGCAAGGCAGTAAAGAGTAATATCATAAATGGTGGCGATGGAATGCATGAACATCCTACGCAGGCATTACTTGATTTTTTCACGATGAGAGATAAAAAAGGTAAAATTGAGGGTTTGAATGTTGTCATTCTTGGCGATATTCTTCATTCACGTGTTGCTCGTTCAAATATTTATGGGCTACTTAAACTTGGTGCGAAGGTTACACTTTGTGCGCCTCCGACATTAATTCCAAAGTTTCATGGTTTGAATGTTAATATTGAGTATGATTTGAAAAAAGCTTTGGTAGATGCTGATGTTATTAATGTTTTAAGAATACAACAAGAGCGAATGGAGAATAGTTATTTTCCATCACTTAGAGAGTACACTCGATTCTTTGGACTTACTGAAGAAAAAATGAAGCATGCCAAAAAAGACATATTGATAATGCATCCTGGCCCTATGAATAGAGATGTAGAGATTGATCATACCGTAGCTAATAGCCCTAATTCTGTTATAAATGAGCAGGTTACAAATGGGGTAGCTGTAAGAATGGCTGTTTTATATCTTATGTCTGGTTCTGATATGAGACTTGACAAAATTGATGCTAATTAATTTAGGAGTAATAAAGTGAAAATTTTAATTAAAAATGGAATTGTAAATGATTTAGATAATAATATAAAAAATGAAAAATTAGATATTTTAATTGATAATAATATAATTTCTAATATTGCTAAATCTATAGATAAAACTGGTGTGGATAATATTATCGATGCTTCAAATTTATTAGTTTATCCGGGCTTCATTGATATGCATGTTCATTTAAGAGACCCGGGTGAGACAGCGAAAGAAGATATTGAAAGTGGTTCAAAGTCGGCTGCAGCTGGCGGGTTTACATCAATTGTTTGTATGGCAAATACTAAGCCACCACTTGACACGGCTGGTCAAATTAAGTATGTAGTAATGACAGCAAAAGAAAAGGCAGTTGTAAATGTTTATCCTTATGGGGCAGTAACAAAAGGTCTTGAGGGTGAAGTTATTACAGAAATGGGCGATATGCTTGAGGCTGGTGCTGTAGCTTTTTCTGATGACGGTAGAAATATTGCGAAGTCTGACACTATGCGTAGAGCATTAGAATATTTGATAATGTTTGATAAGCCTATTATTGTGCATGCTGAAGATGAAGCTCTTGTCGGCAAGGGTTCAATGCATGAGTCTGATTTCTCGGCAAGACATGGACTTCATGGTATTCCTTATGAGGCTGAAGAGGTTATTGTCGCTCGTGATATATTATTATCTCGACTTACAAATGGTAAAGTTCATATTACTCATACATCATCGGCTGGCAGTGTTGAGATGATTCGATACGCTAAGGCACAAGGTCTAAAAGTTACTGCTGATTGTACGCCTCATCATCTTGCTCTTGTGAATACTGATGTTGGTGATTATGATTCATCAATGAAAGTTCGTCCTCCTTTGAGAGAAGAGAAAGATACAATCGCACTTAGAGATGCTATACTTGATGGCACAATTGATGCGGTAGCGACTGACCATGCGCCTCATACAGAGTTTCAAAAGTCATTCGAGTTTAATATCGCACCTAATGGGATGATAGGTTTAGAGACCTCTGTTCCTATTGTTTTAGATAAAGTTGCACAATATAAAGATGAAAATTATCCTTTGCTTTCAAAAATAATGAGTTCAAACCCAGCCAAGATTTTAGGCATTAAACGTTATGGTCTTAAAGTTGGAGAGATTGCTGATATCACGATAATTGATCCAAATGAAGAGTATGTTTACTCAAAAGACATGATAGTTAGTAAGGCTAAAAACTCACCATTCTTGGGAAAGAAATTAAAAGGAAAAGCTAAATACACTATAGTTTCAGGTAAAGTTGTTTATCCTTTTGCGTAAAATATAGTAATTATTTTAATCCCCATATAGTTAATATATATGGGGATTTTTTTATAAATTATTTATTTTTTTGACAAAATACATATAAGCATCATAATGTTCAGACTTAGCAAATTCTAATTGTTTATCTTCTGGTAATGATTTTATAATATCGTCAATGAATGACAACATATTAGAAAGTCTATTCACCTCATACGAACTAACCATCACATCAATTTCTTTAGCTAAATGCGTACTACTATCAACACCATCTTCATATCTTTTAATTGCATTATCTAAATTATCCTGCGAGAATTCGCCATTGAAGGAATCAGCATTAATATCATCAACTATTTCAACAGTATTTTTTTCGTATATTTCATCAATAGGAAATTCGTCTTTGTCATCTGTTGAGTCGACTTCTTCTTGATTAACTTCCTCATCACTTATATATTCTATATTAATTTCATTTTGTTTTTTTAAGGTATTTTCTATAGAAGATAATATATCATTATCTATGGCTATATCATCATTGTCGCCCAAAAATGAATTTGATGTTGTTTCAGGACTATCTATTATTTCTTCTAACAATTCATCGTTTTCATCTGTAGACCCAGATTCTATTTGTTTTAGAATATCTTCATCAATAGTAATATCTTCATCATCACCTAAAAAATTATTTGTATCTATTTCATTAAGATGATGAGCACTAATATCTGCATTTTCTATATTATTTTCTATTTGATCTAAAGCATCATCATTCACCGATAATTCTGCTAAGTCATTATTTAATAATTCATGAATATCTTTAATTTCATTACTAGAATCTAAGTCATCATTT
>CAMQVF010000036.1 GCA_947038115.1 uncultured Spirochaetia bacterium | reverse complement strand
AAACTAAAGTAGTTAATGGTAAAATCATATGCCATATAATATCGATAAAATACATTATGCCTCTGGGTGTTGGAATGGAATGAATACCACCTGACGGAAACAAATTAAGTTTATAAACAAAAAGCATAATCAATATCATAGCAAACCACCAACTAGGCATCCCATAAACTATCATAGTCGCTATACTTGTAGCCCTGTCAAAAACACCACCTGCCTTTTTAGCTTTAATAAGCCCGATAGATATGCCAAGAATAATTTGTATAAATGAAGCCGTTGTAAAAAGTATAACCGATTTTGGCAGAGCTTCTGCAATAATTTTAATTACTTCTCTATCCCCATTTCTTGTCATCATAATTGTTGAACGACCAAAATTAAAGAAAACAGTATTTATGCCACGTAAAAAAATTCTCTCACCGACACTTCTATCAAGCCAATATAATTTATAAAAATAGTCTTTTCTTTCTTTTCGATAATTATCAATGTCTTCTGTTTTTAAATCTGTAAGCGTTCTAATTTCAGCATTAATACTCTCATCTATTTGAGAAATTAAAGTTTTCTCACTCACTGTATTAAAAAGTGCTGATGCTATAAATATTAATATCACAAACATCACAAACCCACGAAGTATTCTTTTAATGGCAAAATATAAAAACATAATTAATAGTTAAATCCTTTAATTTAAAGCAAATATACGAGTCACAACAGAAGGCGTTTCATCATCAATAAAAGATTCGAAAACTAATATATAATTATCGCTTTTAAGATTTTTCAAGACAGAACTATCAATATTAAATTTATAAATACCATCTATAAATTTAGAATCAAAAGTCATCTCGCCACCACTTTCAAGCTGTAAATAGGCTTTAACTTTTGTGTTCAAAGGAGCTTCATTAATTAAAGTTTCAGGATATTTATAAGAAGAAACTAAAACCTCAATATTAAGTGATTCATTTTTATTCACAATATTAGGCATTTCAATATCTTCAATTCGAGTAATTTCTTTAGATAATTTTTTAACCCAATAATCCATAGAATAAGAATAATCACTAAATGCTGAAAGTTCTATATAATTAGCTCTTGTATCAATTCGTGAAATAAAAAAAGGACCATTCGAAATATAAGCATGCCCATATTTTTCGATAAACTCAATTGAAGACTGATAACGATTGGTAATTTCATCTGCTGTTATAAACTCTTCTAAACCAACGGGAATATAAACTTCCGAAAGCATATTACTTAATTTATCTTTAATATCATCAACACAAGTAGGATTTTTTACGTCAATCGAAGTTAATGCTTGGTCTTGCGATAATGTATATTTCACACCCGACTTTGAACCTTCAATTATAAGACGCATAATAGCTTCATTAATTTCAAAAGGAATAACCGTATTTCTATTTGGATTGCCAATTTTCGGGCCAACCCCCAGAAATGCTATTTGTCTTTCTTTATCCATAGGCCAATAAAATTGCGAATAAACTTCAAAACTATCTTTATTTATTATAGTGCCAACAGCACCATCAAGCGGCGAAATAATACGCCCCGCAAGTGCCGAGTCGTAATATTTATCATTTTCATCTGTTTTAGTTGCTATATTAGCCCTAAAAATTGAGCTATAAACCAAATCAACCATAGATGACTTCACTCCATTATGCCATACAAAAAACTTAGGCTTAAAAATAGCCTTTGAATAAGATTTTATATCACCCTTATCAACAAAACTTAACTCACTTCCATCAACTTTAATAGCCTTACCTTTTTGCCATTTCGATAAATAAGGATTAAAAAGAACAGCCTCATCAGATACATCAACTGTGCCAATCGGTTTTTTGCCATCTTCACTGTTAGCGACAACACCAATCTCAACGCTATCTCTTACAATTTCACCCCATATAAACTCATAACTAGCAGTTGAAGGCGACTCAAAAACAGAAGAACTATCTGAGCAAGCTCCAATAATTATAGAAGAATAAGCATCTGAAAACCCACCCACACCCACAGGATCCCAAGGGCTTATGAAAAGTGAACCTTGTGAAGAATGTTGGAGAACTCTCAAAATCTTTTTACCATTTTTATTTGGTTTAATATCGGCCGAGCGAATCGACCATTGATTAACCCCATCAGCAACGCCATAAAGCATTCTATTATTAAATAGTTCTTTATTCGCAACAAAAAATTGAGTTTGAGTATTTAAATAAACTCTTACAGCATCTTCTAAACCAATTTCTTGAAGACGAATATTCCCCTTCCAATACTCATCACTATCTATAAACCAGCCATTATAATTTTTATCACTTAAAGCTGAAGCTTCTTTATTGCCATAATTCCAAAACAAATCATTATTACCGCCGGGCATATAATTACCTTCACGAACATACATCTGCCGTAGTGAAACATCCCACCAAGCACGAGTAGCCCCTGCTCCCCAGCCCTCTGTCATAATATGCCATTGAAAGTCGGCTGGGTTAGTAGCATAAACTATTTGCGCCGAACGGCTTCTGTCATATAACAAACGTTCAACTTTTATGCCTGCTTTCTCGATTGAGTCAGCGACAGAATTCCCCATAGGTAAACGTCCACTTGGGTCATCCACTCTGATAATCATTTTGATAATTATAGGCTCATTATTATAATGCCAAAATCCATCTTTTTTAATTAATTTACCATTATTTTCAGGTAATACACTAGCTTTAATTAGAGCATTATTTATATCTTCTATGGCTTTATTTTCATCGCCAATGTCAGTCATGCCCATTTTTGATGGTATTAAATTATATCGATAAGTTCCCGGCTGACCTGGAGTTGCTTGTGTATAACTAGGCTCGCCTGCACCACGAAGAATTTCGTCTACTATTTTTTTTCTATTGACAAGCCAATTAAAACTGAATCGCACTTCTTTAATTGCCAAGGGATTAAAATAAACAGTATCATCACCCGATTTTTTATATGTGTAAGGTGCTTCATTTATTGCTGGGTTAAAAAGTAATGACCATGATCCAGAAGGAACAGCATAAGTGCTAAGCTTTGATTTATCTCTGTCATGAAGTGAAAAATAAACACTGCCATCAACGCCACTAGCCATTAAATGAGCCCTGCCTTCAGCAACGTCTTTAATACCTATTGTCATATCTGTTCTTACTTCAAAAATAACCTTATCAACATATCCTAAATTATTTTCAGTAAAATCGTCTTCAGTATAATTATCAGAACATGATAATGCAAATAATGAGAAAGACAGAGAGATGACTAAAAAGATAAGAATTCTTTTCATAAGTTTATCAATTCCTTTATATATATAAAACTATATTAACATAATTATAGAATATAAAATATACAAAGTCAAACATAAAAATATATAAGCGGTTCTATTCTTCGTCTTCATCCTCGTCATCACCAGTTTCATTTATAGTCAATTTAAGCCCAGCCGCCTCAAGCAATGAGACGATGAAAACTAAATCGGTACTTTCAACATCAATAGCCATAGAACATAAACCAAAAATTGGTTCTGGTGCTGGACGTATCACTACATCGATATCAGCATCAAGCAATATTTTTTCAGCTCTAATAAGCTCTCGAGGCGTTTGTAAATAGCAAAAAGTTTTTTTCATAATGTGTCACCTAATGAATGAATTAAATATTCTAAGTCTTTTTTAGTCGTATATGGTGAAAATGAGAAACGAACAGCTCCATTATTATTTCCATAAAAATCATGCGCCATAAAAGCACAATGAAGCCCGTGTCTACATTCTATATTGAAATCTGAATATAACTTGCCAGTAAATGTTGCTATGTCTATATTATAAGGAACTATCGAAAACAAAAAGCCTTGATAGCCTTTCTCGCCACCATAAACTATTTTGCATTTATTCATATTTTTTATTTCGGCAACCGCATCAAAAAAGTCGTTTATATCAATATTCCATTTCGGTCTATTTTCAAGTGCAGCTAAAAGCCCAATAATACCCAATGTATTAGGTGTGCCACTTTCGAAACTTTCAGGCATAGAAAAAGGTGTTTCAATTCCATCGCCAAAACCACCGCCAAAAAAAGATGGTTTTAATATATTTTTATTGCCAACAAAAAAAGCACCAGTACCAGTAGGACCTAATAAACCTTTATGCCCTGTGAATGCCAACAAATCGATATCAAGATCATCGGCTGAAATATCAAAAGTTCCTGCCGTTTGAGTTACATCTAAAAGAATTGGAATGTCGCCAAGAGCTTCTTTAATCTCTTTAATAGGCTGAATTAAACCGCTTACATTGCTACCCATATTTATAACAGCGAGTTTTGTTTTACTATTAATCATAGGTTTTATTTTTTTTATATCGAGTGTGCCATTTGGAAGTGACGGCATAATTTTATAGTCGATAATGCCATTAAGTTTTAATTGATGAATTGGACGAAGTGTCGAATTATGCTCCAAAGATGTTGTAAGAATTTCACAGCCTGCTAAATCAAGCCCATTAATTATATCATTTATCGCACGAGTCGCACCCGATGACAATATTATATCATCCACTCTTTTAGTGCCTATAATTGCCGCCAAAGCATCTCTACATTCTTCAATTTTTGAAGTAGTATATTTGCCTCTTAAAGTATCAACTCGCCCATAAGTCCCACCGACATTGTCCATAAAATCTTTAATAGTTTCAGAAACTTCAATCGGTTTAGGATAGCTTGTTGTCGCATTGTCGAAATAATAATATTTTTTGAAGTCCATATAAATACCTATATTCTTATGATAGAGCTAGCATTCGCTTGAGCTTCAATTATAGAAAGCATATTTGTGTGTTCAGTTTCACCAATAGTATCTTCAATTTCATAAAACTTTAAGCAAGCACCACAAAATTTAAGAATTATTCCAGCCTCACGCAATTCATTAAGCAATTTTTTATATGCTCTATTAGAATTAAGCAAAACACCGTCATTATAGAAATAAACAGTTTGGGGTTTTTTACTCGCCGAAACTAATGCACCAAAAAATGCCTTAAGTAAAAGCTCACCCAAATCTTTATTATCATGCCCCATATATTGTTTGTCAATAATGGCTATTATATTTTTATCTTGCCCGTCCACAGCCGAATTTTTACCAATCTCTTTTGTTTTTGTAATCACAAAGTTTAATTCATTAGTCGTATATTCAAGACCTGTATCTTTAAGAAAGTCGGTAATATTAGCAAAAGCAAGTTTGTCATTAATTAAAACTTCAAGTTGCTCATTTACTTGCAATTTAGAAAGTGCCTGCCTCGTGAGTATTAAAGGTTTAGGACAAGGGATATCACGGGCATCTAGTTTTTTCATTTCTACTTCCTTAAATAAGTCTATGAGTTGAAGTGTATTTTATAATTAAAAAAAAAATAGTCAACTAATATTTTTATTAATAGTAAAATTAAATAAATTTCCAAGTATATCCTTTCTTCTGCTCTATTATCTCTTCAAGTGTGCCTGTAGCTATCACCTCACCGCCATTAATTCCACCTTCAAGCCCAATATCAATAATGTAGTCTGATGCTTTAATGACATCAGGATTATGCTCAATAATAATGACACTATTGCCTTTGTCTACCAATTTATTTAATGCAATCAGTAATTTATTCACATCATCGAAATGTAGACCAGTTGTCGGCTCATCAAAAATATAAACAGTATGCCCACCTTTGCCTCGTTTAGAAAGCTCAGTTGCAAGTTTCAACCTTTGAAGTTCACCACCTGAAAACGTATCTAAACGCTGATTCAATTTAATATAGCTCAAGCCAACCTCACTCATAACAGTAAGAACTCTTTTTATGGAGACATCGAAATCGAAAAATTCAATAGCCTCATCAACTGTAAGGTTCAACACTTCTGCGATATTAAGTGATTTAAATCGAACAAGTAAAGTTTCATCATTATAACGTGTTCCATTACAAGCCTCGCAAGTAATCTCCATGTCTGAAAGAAAATGCATGGCGACTTTACGAATCCCCTTGCCTTCACATATATTACATCTTCCTTCCTTGTTGTTAAATGAAAATCTATTATATGTAAAACCTTTTAGACGTGCTGTTTGTGTTTTTGCGAAATTTTGTCTAATCTTTTCAAACACTTTACTATAACTAGCTAAATTGCTTCTTATCGAACCTTGAATAGAAATTTGATCCACCAAGATGGCATCTGTTATAGATTCAGGAATTATAATATTGCCATATTCAGCATAAATATTTTTCTTATTAGCAAGTGCAGGATATAAACTGTCGATTACAAGTGATGATTTTCCACTGCCAGACACTCCTGTAACTGTAACTATTTTTCTCAATGGAAACTCAACCGTCACATTTTTTAAATTATTAGTGCTGACATTTTCTATTTTAATATATTCAGTATTTTCATCATTCGCACGCTCTTCAATCTTTTCAAAAACTTTTTTACGTCCACTAATATAATCGGCAGTAAGCGACTTTGTATCTTCAAGCAAGCTTTTATAATCGCCATGAAACATAACCTCGCCACCCAAAGCACCAGCCATAGGGCCTATGTCAATAATATTATCTGCCTGACCAATGGTGTCTTTATCATGCTCAACGACTATCAATGTATTTTTCAAGTCTCTAAGTTCTTTTAATGTTGAAAGCAAATTATTAGTATCTCTCGGGTGAAGTCCAACTGTCGGCTCATCCAAAACATATAAAACACCAGTAAGCCTTGAACCCAATTGACTTGCAAGCCTTATTCTCTGAGCTTCACCACCAGATAGTGTTGCATATTTTCTGTCGAGTGAAAGATAATTAAGACCAACTTTTTCTAAAAAACTAAGTCTAGTTTGTATTTCTTTTATGGCTTCATGTGATATTGTATTTTCTCTTTCAGTAAAAACATTCGGCAATTGACTAAAAAAGTCAGTATTCTCTTTGACAGTCATATTAGCAACTTGGCTTATATTTTTATCTTCAATTCTATAAGCCCTGACGATTTCATTTAGACGCTCACCATTACAAGAACTACATGTCTCATCACGGAAATATTTTGAGAAAGAAGAACTTTTCCACTCAGAATAATCATCACTAGTAATATCATTTTCTAAAAACCATTTTGAAACTATTTGTGAAAGTCCATTAGTTTTAGCATCGCCATAGAAAAATATTTTTTTTATTTTATCAGACAATTTTTCATAAGGTGTTTCATTAAGTATTTTTTTAGTTATTCCATTTTTGGCAAGCATGCTATAAAACACATTATTATAAACCTTCCCGGGCACACCAAACATTGTATGAAGTTTATCATCCAAAGCACCCGCACATAATGGCTTAGTCTCGTCGATTATTGCCAAATCAACATCGAATGTGGGTCTGCTTCCAAGCCCTTTACAAACTTCACAATAACCCCAATGCGAGTTAAAAGAAAAATGCCTTGGTGTAATTTCATAGTCGAAAAATATACCATGATGCAAACAAGCCTTAAATTTTGTATGATAAGATTCATTCAATATAATGCCTAAGTTAGAAACCAAATGAACAATGCCTGATGACAATTCCATAGCCTTTTCGCAAGCATCAGCAATTCTTGCACGTTTATCATTTGATGCTACAATTCTGTCGATGACTATATCTATAGAATATATATCTTGAGCTTCAATTTCTTTAATTATTTCATCCGACATATCATCAATTAAATAATCATTTCTGTTTATAAGAATTCTCAAATATCCAAGCTCAGTCACCTTTTTTATAATCGACTTTATATCTTTTATATCACTTTCAAGCAAAGCAAATCTATGTGAAAATGAACTATGATAAATAGGCGCTAATATCATAAGCCTGTGTTTATCTAAAGTGTTAACTATATAAGTTGAAAGCTGTGATGGTGTAGTCGATTTTAAATCTGAAAAGTCATCACACTTAGGACAATGAGGCTTTCCTATTCTTGCAAATATTAATCGAAAATAATCATAAATCTCTGTAACAGTTGCCACAGTTGAACGTGGATTACGGCTAACATTTTTTTGATCTATAGCTATCGCAGGTGCAAGCCCTTCAATTTTATCGACATTAGCATCTTCAAAGCGTCCCAAAAACCTTCGAGCATAAGTTGATAATGATTCGACAAAACGTCTCTGCCCTTCTTTAAAAATAGTGTCAAATGCAAGCGATGTTTTTCCACTGCCTGAAACACCAGTAATAACTGTAAACTCATTTTTAGGTATTACTATATTAATATTTTTCAAATTATGTTTATTCGCACCAGTAATGACTAATGTATTATCACGCAATTGAGGTTGATAATTACTTTCTTTTTTTATTTTATTTTTATTTTTTTTATTAAGAATAATTTTAAGTTCTTTAGCAGTAATCGATTTGTCAATTTTAATTATCTCTTCAGGCGTGCCACATGCAACAACTTCTCCACCTTTATCGCCACCCAAAGGCCCCATATCGATAATATAATCGGCACATTTAATAACATCCAAATTATGTTCAACCACTAAAACAGTGTTGCCCTTTTCAACCAATTGATCAAGTGCATATAAAAGTTTTTTAATATCTTCAAAATGCAAACCAGTGGTCGGCTCATCAAGAATATAACAAGTATTTCCAGTTGCCACTTTATGAAGCTCGCTTGAAAGTTTTATTCTCTGTGCTTCACCGCCAGATAATGTGGTTGAAGGTTGCCCCAACTTGATATATCCAAGCCCAATACTCTCCATAGTTTTTAGAATTCTAGTGATAGTTGAAATGCCATCGAAAAATTCTAATGCCTCACTCACACTAAGCTCTAAAACATCATAAATATTTTTTTCTTTATATTTAATATCAAGTGTTTCACTATTAAACCGCTTGCCTGCACACTCTTCGCAAGGCACAAAAACATTCGATAAAAATTGCATCTCAAGCTCAACAACACCCGCACCTTGACAGCTTGGACAACGCCCAGTTTTAACATTAAAAGAGAAACGTCCCTTTTCATATCCACGCATTCTCGCAAGTTTTGTGGCTGCAAATAAATCACGAATTGGCCCGAAAACTTTTGTGTATGTTGCAGGGTTACTTCTAGGAGTTCTGCCTATTGGCGATTGATCAATCTCTATAACTTTGTCAATATTTTCAAGACCCTTAATTTCTTTATATTTACCGGGCTTTGCTTGCGAATTATAAAAATGTTTATACAAAGCACGCATTAAAATATTATTAATAAGTGTCGACTTTCCACTGCCTGAAAGCCCAGTTATAGCTAAAAATAAACCCAAAGGAAATTTCACATCGATATTTTTTAAATTAAACTGGCTAGCTCCAATAACTTCTACAAACTTGCCATTGCCTGCCCTTCTAGTTTTAGGCATTTCAATATCATCATCGCCACGTAAATATCGAGCAGTATGCGATTTTTCCGATTTTATAAATTCATCAAAAGTACCAATCGCCGTTATTTCTCCACCATGCACGCCAGCGTCAGGCCCAATGTCTACAAGAAAATCCGACTCTTCCATTGTTTCTTTGTCATGCTCAACAACTATTACTGTGTTATTTTTATCTCTTAAAGCCTTAAGTGAATCGATTAATTTTCTATTGTCCGATTGATGAAGCCCTATCGAAGGCTCATCCAAAACATAAAGCACTCCCTCAAGTCCACTTCCTATTTGAGATGCAAGCCTTATTCGTTGCGACTCACCACCTGAAAGCGACGGCGACGACCTGTTTATTGTAAGATAATTAAGACCGACTTTAACCAAAAACATCAATCGATATAAAACTTCTTTAACAATCGGAGTACCAATTATAATTTCATTATCTTTTAATTTGATAGCAGAAAAATATTTAAGTAAATCTTCTATAGTCATCGATGAAAATTCTGATATAGTTTTATCATCAAACTTAATTGCAAGTGCATCATTATTAAGCCTGCTACCTTTACAACTTGGACATTCAACTTCGTCCATAAAAGATGTATAATGATTTATTCTATAAGTTTCATAATTAGTTTTAAGCCTTGTTAATATGCCTGGGATTTTCTCAACAACTTTTTTAGTATGATACCAAAACCGTTTAGTCCACTCAACATCTTTATCTGTGCCGTTAAGTAAATAGTCTTTTTCTTTTTTATCTAAATCAGACCAAGCCTTTTTAAGATCTATTTTATAAACCTTTGCAATAGCCTCAATTTCTTCAAAACCATATTCTCCATCGAAATGCAAATGCCCATCGATTAAGCATTTCAAAGCACCATTATAAATATTTTTGCTATCATCCGCTAAAATATACTCTTCTAAAAAAACATTCTCAACTCCAAGACCATCACATACCTTACATGCCCCAATCGGATTGTTAAATGAAAGTAGATTTGGTTCAATTTCAGAAATAGAATGTCCACATTTTGCACATGAACGCTCTGTCGTATAGAGTTTATAAAATTTATCTTCTTTAGCTTGCAAACTCATTTTAGTTTGTTTTTTAGAATTTTTTTGACTCTCTTCGTTTTCATCGATTTCAAGTTCACTATGTTCTTGATAAAAAGCGACAAGCCCTTTAGTAATTCGAATTGCACGCTCAATAGCATCTGTAATACGAGATAGATATTTATTTTCAACTTTCACACGGTCTATAACAATTTCTATTGTATGTTTTTCATAACGTTTAAGTTCTGGTATATCTTCTTCAAGTCTATAAACCACACCGTCGATACGAATTTTTGAATATCCAGCCAAGCGAACATCCTCAATTTCTTTTCGATACTCACCTTTTCTACTTCTAACAATTGGTGCTAAAATTAACATCGACTTATCATCAAAGTCTCGCAAAACAGCACGTGCAATTTGGTCTTGACTTTGCTTCGATATTTTATGTCCGCATTGAGAACAATAAGGTGTTCCGAGCCTTGCAAATAATAAACGCAAAAAATCGTAAATTTCTGTAACAGTACCTACAGTCGAACGTGGATTTTTATTAACACTTTTTTGGTCAATCGATACAGTTGGTGAAAGCCCCTCAATATGCTCAACATCTGCCTTAGCCATCACGCCTAAAAACTGCCTCGCATAAGCAGACAGAGACTCTAAATAACGTCTTTGACCTTCTTTAAAAATGGTGTCAAATGCCAAACTACTTTTACCGCTACCTGAAACCCCTGTGAACGTCGTTAGTGTTTTATGTGGAATAGATAGAGAAATGGATTTTAAATTATGCTCTTTAGCTTTCAAAATTTCAATGGAATCGTTTTTCAAGTTGTATCCTTAATATCTAATTATAGATAATATAACAATTTTTAATTAAGATTCAATAATATCTATAAATACTATTAATTACAACTTTTTTTGAATATACAAAATTAAATATTTTTACTTTTTTTATCAAGCAATCATGAAAAGATGATTAAAATAAATAAATAATTAATTGCTCGATTTTTTATTTATTATATTATAGAATACACAAATTATGTCTTAAAGCATAATAATATATACTTAAAAGGAAGAATTATGAAAAAAGTTTTGTTATTAGTATTACTTGTTACATTAGGAAAAAATGTTTACGGTGAATCACAAATTAGAACTTACGGTATAGTTGGAAGTGGTTATAGTGCTGTCGCATCTTATGGTGGTGGACTTAGTTATTCATGGAATTCTACTCCAAAAGAAGATAAAAAATTACTACATTTTGTCGATGTAAATTCTCTATTTTTAGGAATACAAGACATCGAACATCAAAAGCATTTTAATATTAGCGACCCTTCATTTCAGTTTAATTTCTTTGTAACTTATGGATTGGGATTTAAAACTCAAAATGATGTGCTTCTTTCATTTGATATTCTTGGAATGGGAATTAATACAACAGCACGTGCGAACGATTTTGCGGGTGACCCGGGTGGAAGTACATACACAAAAATTGGAGTTTTATTTAATACATTAGGTGTGCAAGCAGTGTTTCCAAGTGGCATGTATCTTGCTTGGAGAAATACATATACGGGTTATAACTGGCGTTCAACAGAAATTTATAGAGAAACAACAGAAATTGCTGATGCTGGCGAGTTCAAGACAATGCTTATGTTTGGATATGCATTTAAAATAAAATAATAATTAATTAGTGCCGATTATGCTTATTAATAAAATCGTGGATATCTTGAATATATTTATCTTTCGCATCCAAAAATATTGCATGAGCGGCATTATTATATTTTATCAAAGGAAAATTTTCTGGATTAGCTTTCGATACATTCGGAGCACTTTCTAAAAGCATTCTATGCCAACGTTCAGTATCTTTCATAAAAGCAATTTTGTCATCTTCTCCAGCCATCAGAAGTGTAGGAATTGTAATTGCTCTAATATTAGGTTCATTTTCACGAACAAGTGAAGCATCTTCTATATCTAAATATGTGCGTATCGCTCTTTGATTATCATAATAACTATAGAATTCGAAAGGAGATCCAAAAACCATTTTTATTGTAAGTTCACTAGTAACTTGATCTCTTCTTTCTTTTTGCACAACCATTCCACCAGCATCATCGATATATTCATAATGAGTTGTAACATCTTGCCCTCGAAATACACCATTTCTTTCATTATACCATTTTAAAGTCTTTTCCCATTTTTTTACATCAACTTTATCATCAATACTTTTTCTGGCAAAATCTTTTACATATGTTACACCATTTGTGAGAGTATCTTGAACATCCATAATTGCATTAAGATTAATAAAACCATTATAATAACTTTGACGTTCTTCAGATAAAGATTCATCACCGCCAGCGATTAAATAAGACGCCGACAAAAACCCTCCCCAACTATGCCCCAAAAGATATATCTGTTTAGGGTTATAACGATTTTTAATAATTTTAGTAACACCATCCAAATGAGATGCAAACTCATCTACCTTAAAATCATCAGAAGAAGGGTTTCCAACTGTGCCACCAGAACTTAGTTGATCCCAATAAATTACTCTATAATTATCATGAAGCACACCAACCTCTTCTATATCCCCATAATAAAGCCCAGATGAACCAGGCCCACCATGCACCCACATAATATAGGTTTCAGCATCAGGATTACCTCTAACATAAATTGGGTGATAAGAATTATCTGTTTTCAAATAAAGCACTTCATCAGTTTGTTCTGCCGTGCAAGATAGAAATAATAATACTGCTATTAATAATAACGATAATTTTTTTAACATTGATATATACCTATAAACTTTTTAATTTAACATTAACACCCAGTTGCAACATAAAATGATTATTAATACTCAAATTATTTGGAAAAATCCCATTCCAACCGAGAGATACAAATAAGCGTAAAGGTGTATTTAAAACGGTTTCAAAATCATAACCAATATCCCATTGTCCAATGGCTATCATTCTATGAAATCCTGAGTCTTTTATTTGCATGCCTTCTATATTATACAAAGGTACTGTTTTCCATTGAGCATTATATCCGAAGCCTGTCGTCAAACTAGTATAAAAACCGTTCTTTGGATGTACAAATCGATAAGAAACGCTGGGATATACAGATAAAGAAAAATAATTATCTGGAAAATAAAATAATAAAAACTGTGGAAAAGTTACAGCCACCCCATGCCCTTCATTATTCATAAACTCCCAATCGGCACCTAAAACCAACCCGGGTTTTATGGCAGGTTCATTCCAAAAAGTAGCAATTAAACCCAATCGCTTATTCAACTTGGGTGATTTTTCTTGAGCGAATATAGAATTCGTAATAATAAATAGAAATAATAAAAATAAATACTTACGCACAAATACTCCAAAACTAGAACATATAAAAAATCCGCATAAAATAAAGAACTCATATTACTAAGCGAATAATCCTATCCATTGTAATTATTTTTTTTATTAATGTCAATACTATATAAAGCCACTTTTTAATATATCTTTATATAAGCTTTAAAATAGGCTTGTAAAAAATAAATATATATAATATAATATTTAGACAGATTGTTAAATATTTTGACACATTCTGTACGTATAAAATTCTAGACATGAACTCTGTTTTTTTCTATTATTGTATTATTAAGAAACAAGGCGGAACTCTATGTCAAAAAAAGTAAATCTATCTAAAACATTTCATCTAAATATATATCACGATTCTACTAAATTTCCTTCAGATTATGAAGATTATTATCCAAAAAATAGTGCAAAAGTCTACAATATCTATAAAGATAAAGATATTTATTTTATACATGCCACATCCGCACCTTATGCGATAACCTTAAAGTTGGGAAACAAAGGTGATATTTTAATGCCTAGGCATAGTAAAGAAAATGGTGCTTTCACAAATATTGCCCGAATAGAGAATAATCTTAAAAAATTGTCTAGCTTCAAACATATCACAGTGAATGCATACAACTCTTTTGCTCCTAATAGAAAGAACAAAAAACTATTTGCACTAAGTGCAGAGAGATTAGAATCATTTACTCCTAAAAAAATTAAAATTGAAATCGAAATTGTTAATAATATGTTAGAATTCTTAAAAGATAAAAAACGCTTAATAGAATTTCAAGTTCAACAAAAAGGAATCAAATATAGTAAAATTAAAGAAGTGATTACCAACTACTCAGAAAATAAAAGTAGAAATGATTATGATGATAATGAAAAAATTTTATTTTACAATTTATTTTTAGAAACTCCTCTCTCTAATAAAGATAAAGAAAAATTCAAAAGATGGGTGAAGTCGAGTGGTAGACATTCTGTTACTTTATATAATTCAAAAGAGATAGATTCAAATATCCTAGAAATTGTTTGTGATCATTATAATGAAAAAAATAACTGTCTTGTTATCAAACGTTATCCGGGAAAAGAAAAACTAGGAAGAAACAAAGCGATTATTCCAAAGTCGGGTTATTTATCAGAAAGTATTAATATAGATATAATTTTACTCAATCGCCAAGTACAAAATTGTGAAAGCTTCCGCGATCATAAATTCATACTTAAAGAACCATTCCTAAACATTGAAACCATCAAAAATGTCACACATCCTACAACTGCAAAATGGCATCATGAAAACCTTACAAGTGATCAACAAAAAGCTGTTCTCACATCTTTAGGAACTAGCCCTATTGTATTAGTGAATGGTCCTCCGGGAACTGGAAAAACTACTGTTATATTAGAAATAATTTATCAATTAGTATTAGAAAATAAATCGGTATGGGTATCTTCTCAAACAAATCTAGCTATCGATAATGTGCTTGACAGATTATATAAAGATGAACGCATTAAACCAGAGCGTAGAGGTGGTGCGGAAAAAATTAAAAACAATTTATTTTACGAGAACCCTTGTGCCGATTATATCGAAATTCAATATTTAGAAAAATTAGAAAATTTTGTCATTCAATATGAAAAAGACAAAGAAATACTCGATGACTTGCAAGTTAAATCTGATGAATATAAATCTTCTGAAATAGACCGAAACGAATTGCAAACAACAATTAAAAAGATTAAAACTAGCATAAATTCTCTGCAAGCATATGCATTTTTAGAATGGTTAGATGAACCTACCAGAGATTTAGAGAATGTTCGTAATTCAGTATTAAAACAATTATGCAACAAGCTTAATGAATACTGCCCATTTTTACCCGATACCATTGGTCAATATTTCTGGAAACAACCTATAAAAGTTATAATTACAGATTTAAAGCATTATATAGAAGAATTAAATCGTAAACTATATCATAAAGAAATAGATAGTAGTGCATTTGAAAACTTCAAAAGCAAATTGATAAATTTATATCCAAAAGAGGACTCTAATTCTTTAGACTTAGTTACACTATTAAAACAAAAAAAAGAAAAAGAAATAAATTTAGCTAAATTTAATAGCATAAACACTATCGAAAAAGCTCTAGAGAAAGAAATATATCTGGCATCTAATAAAAAAAAATATCAATTTTATAAAGAACTATTAAACCTTGAATCTGACACATTAAAAAATAGTGAGACAAACAAGGATAAATCTATTCGTTCACAAACATATTCCAAATTGCAAGATTCTTATTTGCCAAATCTTATAGGTGCGACATGCAACAGCAAGCCTTATTACTTACAAATTAAAAGTAATAAAAAATTAAATCTTCCTCTTGAAGAATATGATGTTGTAATTGTTGACGAGGTGAGTAAATTAACAACGGTTGAAATGTTTATTCTCGTTATGTTGGGCAAAAAATTAATACTAATTGGCGATCACCATCAATTACCCCCTGTATTTAAAGAAGGACGAGATCTACAATATTTAGAAAGTATAATAGAAGAATCGGCACTAGATTTTGACCAATTCAAAGAGAGATTCCGTGTTTATGAACAATTTTTAACTCAATCAAAATTTGAGCAAATGTGGAAAGAAATAACTCCAGAAGCTAAAGTTTCTCTCACTACTCAATTTAGATGTCACCCAGATA
>CAMQVF010000035.1 GCA_947038115.1 uncultured Spirochaetia bacterium | reverse complement strand
TGCTCGCGAGTTCATTTTGTGAAATGCTTGGACGTTCACATATGAGTTCATGTACTTGTTTTTCTTTTTTTGTCATAATTTTCTAAACTATTGTTTAATTTTCTAAACTTTTATTTATATTTCTAATATAGTTAAAATATAAAATTTGTCAAGAGTAAATAATGAAATAAATTTTATTATAGAGTTAATATAGAATTATTTTTATAATTTTAGTGGTGTGGGGGATAAATAATTAAATTTTATATAGAGTTTAAATATTAATATATTATGGTTTTATTTTATTTTTTAAAAAGTGAAAAAATTTAATAAAATAGTGTACTTCTTATTCTTTTATTTGCAATAAATAATTATCTAGCATTTTCAAGCATTTGAGAAGCATGTTTAAGACTTAAGTCGGTTATCTCTTTGCCTGCTATCATTCTAGCTATTTCTTGCACTCGCTCATCATTTACAACTTCTGTTATATGAGAAGTTACAATACTTTCACCCTCATCTTTAATGACTTTAAAATGTGTTTGGGCATGCACGGCGATTTGCGCTAAATGAGTGACAGTCAGAACCTGTTTATCTTTTGAAAGTGAAGCAATTTTCTCGCCAATACTCTCGGCAATACGTCCGCCAACGCCGACATCGATTTCGTCAAAAACAATACTTTCCGAGAAATCACCCATAGATAAAACGCTTTTAAGTGATAGCATAATTCTTGAAATCTCACCGCCTGATGCAATTTTACGAAGTGGTAAAAACATCGCTTGCTTATTTGGAGCTATTATAAATTCGAGTGAGTCGATGCCATTATTATTCGCTTTATATTTTTGTCCATTGATGATTAATATTCCAGCCTCATCTTCTTCTTGTATAATTTCAACATCGAATTTTGTGGCAGTCATTCCAAGATAATTCATTTCAGTTTCTATTTTTTGAACAAATTCATTCTTTTGATTTTTTCTAATTTCACTCAATTTAAATGCTAAATCGCTTGCGAAATCCCTTGCTTTATCGATTTCAACTTTTAGATTCTCAATATCTTCATCAGAAAAGTTTAATGTATCGAGTTTGATTCTAGCATTTTTAGCATATTCAATTATATCTTTAATATTTTGCCCATATTTCTTTTTAAGTGAGTTAATAAAAAATAATCGCTCATTGAGGCTTTGAAGTTTTTGAGGGTCAAATTGAGTTTTCTGTCTTATATCCATCAAAACAGTTTTAATATCTTCGAGGCTTAATGTAATGCCTTCGACTTCTGAGCCCATATTTTCGAGCCTTGAATCATAAATGGCTATGGTTTGTAGCGCAGATATTGATCGCAACAATTTTGTGTAAGCACCATTTTCATTGCCGAATATATCTTTTGTAATTGCATTCAATGATGAGTCGATTTTTTCAGCATTGCCCATAATATCAATATCATTTTTAATATCTTCATCTTCGTTTATTTTTATATTAGCATTTTCAATTTCTTCGACACCAAATGTAAGAAATGATTTTTCTTTTTCAATAGTATTTTTATTTTCTATTATTTCGTTATATTGATTTTTCAACTTAGTGAGATGCTTAAATGACTTTCTATATTCTGATAATGTTTGCTCAATTCGTAAATAACTATCATAAAAAGATATGTGATTTTGATGATTAAAAAGCGATTGATGCTCATGTTGTCCATGAATATCGACGAGGAGGTCCCCAATTTCTTTAAGCTCAGCGACTCGCACACCACTCGAGTTTATAAATGATTTGCTTTTTCCGTCTTTACTTATTTCTCTTTTAATGATAAGTTCACGGCTATTTAATTCTATGCCCCAGTGCTCAAGTTTTTCTTTAATTAAATTAAATGATTTTGTTAATTCGAAAATACCAATAACAAGAAGTTTGTCGGCATTAGCACCAACGGCACGAGTCGAGCCTTTCTCGCCTGTGATAAGTTCTAGTGCGCTGATGATAATACTTTTACCAGCACCAGTTTCACCCGTGAGGACATTAAAACCGCTGTCGAGGTTTATTTTTAATTTATCTATTAATATAAAATTTCTAATTTCTAAAGACTTAAGCATTATATTCCCCAGTTAAGTTTATCTCTTAATGTATCGTAAAATTTTCTACTACTACTTTGAAATAGGAAGAAATTTTTTCCACTAGATGTTGTTGTTACAATGTCTTCTTTTGTTATTGTCGCTATTGAGTCGCCATCTATGCTTATAATAGCTTTTTCTGTGTTTCCATTTAATGTTATAGAAATATCGCTTTCACATGGAATAATTAAAGGCCTTAATGTTAGCGAGTGTGGAGCTATGGGTACAAATGCCAAAGCTTTAAGCGAAGGTGTAAGAATTGGGCCGCCTGCACTTAATGCATAAGCGGTTGAGCCTGTTGGAGTTGCGATTACGACGCCATCACCGACGAGGCTTGATATTACACGCCCAGATATTTCTACACATAGATGAATTGGACGACCTTCAGGCTTAGCAATAACAAGATCATTTATAGCATAAAAATTATGTATCTTTTTGTTTACATATTTTATTTTTACAGAGAGGCATAATCTTCTTTCTATTGTATATAAAGTGCTTTCACCATTCAAATATTCTTCTAAAATTAAATAAGCTTCACTTGGTAAAATCTCTGCGATGAAACCTAAAGTGCCATGATAAATCGGGAGCACGGCAACATTATATTTTATAGCTATTTTTACAGCAGACAAAAGAGTTCCGTCACCACCTATCGATATAAACATGAGAGCATTTTTTAATAATTTACGTGCCCGAATCATATTCTCATTGCTTCTAATATCGAAGTCTATTACAATTACTTCTTTATTATATTTTTTAGCTATCGCCTTTATTTGTGATACGATATCTTCTGTATTTTTTTTAGTTTCATTGACTATTACACCAATAGCATTTTTACTATCTTTGATATGTAGTCTACAGTTTTTTCTATTTAACATATTTTATTATAATATATTCTTAACTTTTTCAATATAGTCTTTTGCAATTTTTGTCGTTTTAGCCTCAGCTATTATTCTTACAACGGGTTCGGTATTCGAAGCCCTGATATGCACCCATGAATTATCTTCAAAAACAGCTTTCACTCCGTCAATATCGGTTATGCTAGCATTTTCAAAAGTTGACTTCATATTTTTTAGAACTTCTTCTTGTACAATTTTTTCGACTTCAATTTTATCTTTAATGATTTTATATTGTGGAATCTCTTCGACTAATTCTTTAATACTCTTTTTAGTTTTAGCCATTAAATCTAAAATCAATGCAATGCCTAAAAGCGAATCACGCCCAGGTGTAACTGATGGCACAATTATTCCGCCATTACCTTCGCCACCAAAATATAATCGATTTTCTCTTAAATAGTCAGACACATTAATCTCGCCAATGGCAGTGCGATGAACTTTGAAACCATGTGAATGTGCAATGTCGTCAATCATGGCAGAGGTTGATAAATTGACAGCAGCATCTCCCTTGCCTCCATATTGCCATAAATATTTAGCACATAATGCGAGTGTGTATTCCTCGCTTACAATGGTGCCGTCATTTAATACTAATGCAAGTCTGTCAGAGTCTGGGTCTTGAGTGAAACCAATATCTGCATTAGTTTCTTTAACAAGTTTTGATAGATGTGTCATCGTTTTAATTGTAGGCTCAGGAACATGTGCGAATTTTCCTGTATGTGTATTATTAATCGACACTTCAGTAACTCCTAATTCTTTAAGAAGTTTTGGAGTTGCGAATAATCCAGTGCCATTAACATAGTCGCATGCAACTGTTAGATTCGATTTTTCAATGTCTGATGTATCGATGAAACGAATAATTCTTTTTATATGTTCATCAATTGCATTATCAATTTTTGTATATTTTCCTGTTTGTAATGCAGGTTTAAAGTCGGTTATTTTTTTGTCATAATTTTCAACTAATTTATTAATACTTTCTTGATTAAAAAAGCGTCCATTTTTACCTATTAATTTTAATGCATTCCATTCGATAGGGTTATGGCTTGCTGAAACCATTATTCCGCCATGCAAATTTAATTTATCTATCATATAAAGTGCAGTGGGTGTTGGTATTATTCCAGCATCAATGACGTCAACTCCGCTTGCCAAAAGTGTTGCCGACACAGCTTGCGAGACCATTTCGCCTGTGAGCCTTGTGTCTCTTGCCAAAAGCACCGTTGGTTTTTGAGAATCTAGAAGACTTCTAAATGCTGATGTATAATAAACTATTTCTGGAATATCAAGCCCATTGCCGATTATTCCTCTTATTCCAGATATACTTAATTTCAAAATTCCCATAATAATTATTCCTTAAGTTTTTAACCATTAGCTACTAATTATATAATAAATAATCAGTTTTGTAAATATTTATGATATTATAAAATCGATAATATTTAAGAATTATTTTATTGTTGTAATAATTGAATTATTTTTGTATAATCAGAATATGTATATAATTGAGTTCAACGACATAGAAAAAGAAATTATATGGGGAGGTTCTAAACTCGCCAATATCTATAATAAACCTTTTGACAAGAATAAAAAAATAGGTGAGAGTTGGGAGCTTAGTGGAATTGAGAATAGCCTTAGTGTCGTGAAAAATGGCGAATATAAAGGGCTTAGTATTAATGAGCTTATTTCTAAAAACAAAATAGAAGTTTTGGGGGATAAAAATAAAGACTGTGTCGATTTTCCTCTTTTACTAAAAGTTATTGACTCTAATGATAAACTCTCGATACAAGTTCACCCAGATGAAGAATATGCACAAATTCATCATAATAAGCATGGCAAAAATGAGATGTGGTATATTGTCGATTGCGATGAAGATGCTAAATTATTGATTGGTCTTAAAAAAGATATTACTATTGATAGTCTAAAAAAATCGATAGTAAATAATGAAAATATCGAAGAGATGTTTAATATTGTGAGCGTTAAGCCTCATGATGTTTTTTATATAAAAGCGGGCACAGTGCATGCGATTTTGTCTGGCTGTGTTATAGCGGAGATTCAAACGACTAGTGATTTGACTTATAGGCTTTATGATTGGAATCGAGTTGATAAAAATGGGGTGTCACGAGAGCTTCATATTGACCATTCATTTAATACTATAAAAAATGTTTGCATCGATGAGACGAAAGTAAATAAAGTATATGAAGATAAAGAGCATTATAAAAAAGCGAATATTGCTGACAATGAATTTTTTCATATTGATGAGATTTCACTTAAAAAAAATGAAGTTTATTCGGCTTGTACATCGAAGAGCAATTTTAATATAATAATGTTTTTGCAAGGAAACGGTTATATAGAATCGAATTCGGATGATAATAAAATAGAAATAAACAACTTAAAAACTGTTTTACTGCCTGCTAGTTTAGGCGAGTTTAGAATTAAAGCTCATAGTGATTTGCTCTTTTTGAGCATTAAAAATTAAGGTTGAATTGTGTCATTAATAAAACTTGAAAATATATATAAAAAATTTGGCGTTCAACAAGTACTTGATGGCGTAAATTTATCAATAGAAAAAGGTGAGACACTTGCCATAATTGGTAATTCTGGATGTGGAAAAAGTGTTCTTTTGAAACATTTAATCGGGTTATTGCAACCTGATAGTGGTGAAATTATGGTTTATGACAAAGATATTTCTAAACTTACAGGCCCAGAGCTCGACACTATAAGAAAGAAGTTTGCTATGGTGTTTCAAGGTTCAGCTTTGTTTGACTCATTAAACGTCTATGAAAATGTTAGCTTTGGACTTAGACGAGTAAATAAAGACCTAAGTGAAGGGCTCATAAAAAATAAGGTCGAAGAAGTTCTTGATACCGTTGGCATGTTGGGTTCTGAATATAAAATGCCTTCAGCCTTATCGGGTGGGATGCGTAAGAGAGTGGGGCTTGCAAGAGCAATTGCTATGGATCCTGAAATACTTTTATATGATGAGCCGACTACGGGGCTTGATCCTGTAATGTCGAGGGTTATTGATGACTTGATAGTGAAAAGTAAAAAATTACTAGGCCTCACAAGTGTGGTTGTTACACATGATATGACCAGTGTTTTTCGAATGGCTGATAGAGTTGTTATGGTGCATGAAGGGAAAATGATTGAAGGTGGCAAACCTAGCGATTTAGTTAATATCGAAAACCCGATACTTAAAAACTTTTTCACTAGTAGTGTTGCAAGAACGGCTGATTAATAGTAGACTTGATTTGATTTTTATTCTAAGGAATTTTTAGTATGAGTAGAAAAATAAGACTTGCGATGTTTTTTATAATAACAATTATTTTACTTGTTATATCTATAATTGCATTTGGTAAAATAAGATTTGTGACAAGCGATAATAGAATATATATTGACTATATTTTTACTGGCGACTTAAGAGTTAATGGTAAAGTAGCATATAGAGGTGGTGGTATTATCATCGGTTTCATCGAGAAGATTGCTATAAACCCTGACGGCTCAATTCGAGTTACAGTGGTTATAACCGATGAAAATGTTGTTTTACCTGAAGGCACAAGATTTACAATTCAAGCTGTTGGTTTTGGTTTGGGTGAAAAATATATCATGGCTACACCGCCTATTCTTGACACGCGAGGTTTTGATAGTATACCTAAAAATAGCGTTGTTACAGGAATTGACCCCATAAGTTTGGAGGCGACACTTGGCGATATTGGACGTGATATTAATGCAGAAAGTATTAATGCTATCATCAATAATTTGGAGCTTGGAATTGCTAATCTAAATAAAATTTTAGAAGATAAAGACGGTAATATCGAAAATTCTTTTGATAATATAGCTTCG
Source organism: uncultured Spirochaetia bacterium (assembly GCA_947038115.1). Lineage (GTDB taxonomy): Bacteria > Spirochaetota > Brachyspiria > Brachyspirales > Brachyspiraceae > CAMQVF01. The sequence continues at coordinate 9,722 of CAMQVF010000035.1, read as the reverse complement.
ATAACAGCGGAACTTGATTTAATCATGAATGAAATTGAAAATGGTAATGGTACTTTAGGTGCTCTTCTTAAAGATAAAGAGATTGCTCAGGATTTAAAAGAGATTATTAAAAATGCTAAAATATTTAGTCAAAAAATTAGTGATAATCCGTCAGTATTACTTTTCTCTGAAAAAAATATAGCTACCAACAAGTAGGAATTTATTATGTTTAATTTAATAGATAAAGATATGAAAAATATAAAATCTAGTTTTCTTGATAAATGTATGAAAGAAGCTGAATATATTGCGAAGAAGGCTGGAAAATATTCTGCCAAGTTTTTTGGGAGACCTAAAACTATAAATAAAAAAGGTAAAACCGATTTAGTAACTGAAGTTGATATTAAATGTGAAAGTATAATTAAACAATATCTTATGAAACGATTTCCTGATTTCGGCTTTGTAGGCGAAGAGTCGGGCAAAGAGGGTGATAAAGAGCATTTATTTTCATGGGTTGTCGACCCCATTGACGGCACTAGCAATTTTGCACATGGCTATCCGCTTTATTGTGTCTCGATTGGGCTTACATATAAAGATATCCCTGTCATGGGGGTAATTTATGCGCCACTGTCAAAGGATGTTTATAAGGCTCATATCAAATCGAGGGCTTATAAAAATGATGAAGTCATTAAGGTGTCGAAGATTAAAAAACTTATAGACTCGATGATTATTACTGGGTTTTATTATAATATTGCGACTGATGATAATTTTCTTAAGGCTCGTATGCTTGAATTTGAAAATGCATCTAGAAATGTACAAACGTTAAGGCGTGATGGCTCGGCTGCATTAGACATTTGTTTTATTGCCGAGGGTGCGAGTGAGGGCTTTTTCGAGTGCGGACTTTCTGCTTGGGATATTTGTGCGGGTAGTATTATATTACATCAAGCAGGTGGCATGATTACTGGCAGCAATTTGGGCAGTTATAGTCTTTATTCTAAAAAACAATACATAGCGACTAATGGGCTTATTCATAAAGATTTACTAAAAATATTATAAAAAATTATTATTCTACACCATTTTTAAGTATGTAAAGCGTCTCATCTTTTAATGCCAAAGTTATAAATTCTTCATCCATATTTGAAGACAGAAATATATCAGAAATGTAGTCATAACCGTAGCTTTCTTTACGAGTTGGATTTTTTGTGCTAAAATAGAATTGATAGTATTTATTCATTCTACTTGCTGAAAACGAGAAACTTTTCATGTCTTTTGAAAATATAAAACTAAATATATCTGAATATGACGGGCTTTCAAAGTCGTCTGAAATTATAACTTGTCTGTTATTTTTATTTATACTAAATGCTAAAATATAATCTGATATATATATATTATTCATGGCTTCAAATTCATAAATCATGTCATCGTTTAGATAAATGAAAGTGGAGTCATCTTCTCTTGTGCTTAAAATAAATTGGCGACTGTTTGGGGAATATAAATATTTTTGAATTTTATTATATTCTTCACTCATTTTACCAGCAATCGAAAGTTTATATTTTTCATTTTCTTTAATTACAAATATAAGCTGTTTCGAATTGGGTGAAAACGAGATATTTGTAACCTCTTCAAATTCGTAAAACTTATGGCCATCAAGGAAAACTGATGTCGGTATATTTTCATCAATCATATTAGTAAGCTCAAACTCGTTAGTATAATCTTCAGCATTATATGAATTGTAAACATCAATTAAGTTCGATGTTGTATTTTCAATATTCACTAAAGCTACAGTATTTGAAGGGCCTAGAACTGTTATCGCCTCGTAATTTTGAATGTTGTTATAATTAGTAGTATCGATGATTGGTTGATAATCATTTGTAGAATTTTCTATGATATTTGTACTCATATCATTATTGATTATATTTGTCTGGTTTGTATTTGTGCTATTCTCGACATAAGGAGCTATTGTCGCAGTGTATGCAAGCATATTATTAGGTGCGAAAACTATCTCACCGACATTATTATAAGCCTCGCTTCTTATATCATTTTCAATTAATATAGAACCACTTTCATCGACCAAAACATAAACAAGTCTGGTGGCATCTTTTGAAAAATGTATATTATCAGCTTTCGCCGCCAATTGAGTTTGAACCCCATCTATATTAATATAATAAATATCATCTTCGATATATGAATAAGCGAATCTGTCTTTTGACAATGCAACATTGAAAATTTCATCAAAGCTATGATCTTGCTCGATATTATTAATTAATACTACGCCAGTTTTAAAATCTTTTGCAAATACAATTACTTGGTCTGAATTATCTGAGTAGACAACTTTTTCGATAGAGTCAAAATCTCTTTGCTCATCGCCATAAATAAAAGTGGCAACATCTTTAGCGACAGAAGGTTTAATCATTGTGGCTACAAGCATGCCGTCTGAAAGAATTTTTAATGTTTTAAATTCTGTAAAATCGTTTAATCTTTTGTCATTGTGAATGATGTCATAAAAAATATCTTTGGTATTATTATCTTCTCTTTCTAATACAAATGCATAATCTTTAGAATTTAGTAAATAAGAATATACAATTTTTTCTGAAGGGCTTAGATTATACACCTGCGAGAATGCAGTGAAATATATGGCAGACATTAGAAATAATGTATTTATTAATATTCTCATAAATCTTAAACCTTTGTAATCGATACTTAATTTCGTGTATATAATCTTTTTTGTTTTATATATTCATAAACCAAATCATTCACTCTATACCTAATACTTACCCCATTTTCTATATTATCTCTTATTATACTCGATGAAAGATCAACTCTATTCATTTTAAGAACTTTCATTTTATATTTACTAATTACACTTTCAACTAAATTATTATCGCCTTCTCTGTTAAGCACTATAATATCGCTAATATGTGCGATGACTTCAACAGAATTCCATTTAGGAAAGTCGGCGAGCAAGTCTGCACCAATAATAAGCCCCATCTTGCCTTCAACAATTCCTTCATATTTTTTATATAAATATTTAAGCGTATTTATAGTATATGAAAGCTCATTAACTTCATCTTTTATTTCAAAATCTTCAACTTCAAACCTATCATCATTTTGAGTTGCAAGTTTCAACATGTTAATTCTGTCTTCCGATGACGCCAAGTTGCATGCATTTTTATGAGGAGGTTTTTTCGTTGGTATAAAAATAACCTTGTCATAATTTAATGCACTCGCCACAGTATCTGCTATCATCAGATGACCCACATGAGGAGGGTTAAAAGTCCCGCCTAAGATTGCTATTTTCATATTTCTATTCATAAATATTAACTTTACAATTTTATATTAAACTTTAATATAGTCAAATATTTCAATCATTTTATTTATTACAATATCGGCATGCATGAGTTTATCTTTCTCATAAGTATTTGTTACAGCAATTGTTTTTATATTGGCATTTTTACCAGCCTCTACACCGGGAATGCTATCTTCGATAACTATTGCTTCACTTGCGTCGACATCTAAAAGTTTTAATGCATTAAGGAAAATATCTGGGCTAGGTTTTGCTTTGCCGACTAAATCGAAAGTAGAGTAGTGTTTGATATATTTATCAATGCCTAAATTCTTACATGCCATTTCAACATATTCTAAAATGCTATTAGTTCCTATCGCCATTTTGATATTAAGTTCACTCAACTTTTTTATTGTATCCATAACAGTATCGAAAGTTTTGCCACCATCTGTTGAGCTATTAAATATAGAAAAAAATATTTCATAAGATTTCTCTAAAAAACCATCAGGCACATTTGGATAATTACGGCGTAAATAGTGCATTAAGTAAACTTCATTATGCCCAATAGCAAAATGAAAATCCTCATCAGGCATGATATTAAAATGCTTGGCTGTTAGGATTAATGCTTTTAGATGCACGGGTTCTGAATCGACTAATGTGCCATCAAAGTCAAATATAACTGCTTTACAATTCATCTTTTCCATAAAATTTTTATCCATTTATTTTTAATTATTAATATTAGGTAAATGCTTTATAATTTGTGCTTCAACATTTATAACTTTCTCTTTTTCATTATAGCCTTCAATTTTACCATAAATTTCTATAGCTTTTTTAGGCGTTAATATAATATCTTTAGTAACTATTACATCAGAAATACCCACAATCTTTTTATTCATTTTGTCATAGACAAGAACTCTAACTTTGTTTTTTTCTTCTTCGCCTATTTTTATATTTTGTATCGAGCTAACTTCTGCTATCCACTTAACATAAGCACCATTATAACTATCAGTATCGGATGCAATCGTCAGATAATCGGGGCTTTCTTTTAATAGAGTGTAGTCAGGCGTTGTTATGAATGATTTTAACACTCTAAAACGTTCTTTTAAATACTCATTTATATCAGACCTTAAAGCCTCATTAATTATAAGCACAGCCGAATTTACGTCAGCAGTTTTTATGTCTGATTTAGCTTTTTCAAACATATCTGCTATTTCTTTTGGTGAATATGTTTTACTTCTAGCAGATGCGGGTAATTCTCCCTTTTCAAAGCCATCAAACAAATAAACTTCTTTAAGCCTTGCTCTAAGTTCTCTATGCTCTTTGTCGAACATTCTATAACGTATTATAGGATATATTGCATTAATCGAAAAATAAAGAACAAATACAAGCAAAAATGTTGCAACTGATGTAAATAATATTTTAGGATTTATATATAAATTCTTCTCTATTAAAAATTTACGAGGGCTAACTTCTTTATGTTTTAGACTATTCGTGAGGAATTTTATTCTCTCGATATTTTCTTTCGCCAATTTATTTTCAGGTTCAATATCTAAAATGGTGAAGTATGTTCTAAGCGCATTCTCTCTTGATCCATAATTTAGCGATAAAAAAGCCTTGCCTAAAAGGGCAGTGACAGATAATTTGTCTCTTTGCAATGCCCGTTTAACTTGACTGTCGGCTGCTTCATAGTCGCCCAAAAGAATTGAGGCATGCGAAAATAATGCCAAAGCTTCGGCACTATTATTTATTTTGCAATACACTGTAAGAATTTTTTTGGTCTTTTTATATCTTCCAGCTTTTATGAGTTTTCTACATTTAGAAATAACATTTTTCATGATCTAGTAAATATCCTTTTTATGATATTAAAAAAATTTATTCTACTTAACATAATCGGAAATTAATATTTTTTGAATATGAAAAAATTATGTATACTTGAAAAAAAATATAGAATTTTTTATTTACATATTATATTAATTATGATACTATAATGCACTTAGAAATAAATTAGTTTGGAGAATAATATATGAGTGATATTGAAAGAAATCAACTATCTAGCGAGGGGTCAAAAGAAAGTAGCGTGTCGGTGTCGAGACCAAAGCAATTAGATGAGGTTTTTTGTTCTTCATGTGGCGAAGCTATTAAAAAAGAAGCTGAAATTTGCGTAAAATGTGGCGTAAGACAAAAATCATCTGGTAAAGATAAAAATAGAACAGTGGCTGCTCTGTTAGCTTTCTTTCTTGGTTCGTTTGGAGCTCATAAATTTTATTTGGGGCAAACAGGAAGAGGGATATTATATGTGGTATTCTTTTGGACTTTCATTCCTGGAATAATTGCTTTTGTCGAGTTTATCATGCTTTTAGTTATGTCAGATCAAGCTTTTGAAGAGAAGTATTGTAAAAAAGCTTAGTGTATTTTAATATAGAAAAATCTGAGTGTATTTTTATTAATATGCTTAGATTTTATTTTTTTAATGTTTAATTATGAATAGAGAAAAACAAATCGATGAATGTTTCTGCCGTGAATGTGGAAATGTTAAAAAGAAATCTGATTGTTTCTGTCCGCATTGTGATTCGCTATCTACTGTTGCAAAAAAGAAAGACAAAGGTTTTGCAATTTTTTTAGCTATTTTTGCTGGAAATTGTGGGGGACATCATTTTTATCTAGGACAGTCAGCCCGTGCAATACTTTCGATATTAACACTTTTTCTTTCTATTATTTTATCCGCAATTTATGCTCTGCCATTGTATATTATCCCAATAGTTATTAATACTTTAGAGATAATATATCTCATTGCTATCAGGCATTCAACCTTCCATGAGAAATATAATAGGTAAATTATCTTATTTTTACCACTTTTGTTAATTTTTTATCGATTTTTGAAAAAAAATGCTAAAGTTTTTTAAAAAGTTATTTTTTTTTACTAATTTGATTAAAGTTTATAAATGATACATACGAGAATGTAGTATAAGCAAAAGAAGACCCTTAAAGATTGGCGTCTCGAGCCTTCATTTGCTATTAGTGTTTGTATATCCATTATTAAAAGAGAAGTCTCTTTTTTTTTGATATACGTTCAAGGTATAAATTCTTTACTAAAGAAGTATAAAATTTATATGTAGACATATTACCCTACAGTAAAATTGTCGGTACATAACATTTTCGCTTTAGTAATTTTTTATAACCATACTTTATTTTGCACGAAGAGCACGGATGCTTTTTGAATAAATTCATGGAGGGATCATAATATGATCATTAATAACAATTTGACTGCGGTAAATGCTAACCGACTTCTTACAGTAAGAGAGTCACAAACAGCAAAGACTATGCGTTCTTTATCAAGTGGATTACGTATTAACAATGCTGGTGATGATGCATCTGGTTTGGCTGTTTCTGAGAAAATGCTTACTCAAATCAATGGTTTACGTCAAGCAGAAAGAAATACTCAAGATGGTATATCTTTCATTCAGACAACAGAAGGGTACTTACAAGAGACTCAAGATATTCTTCAGAGAGTTAGAGAACTTGCTGTACAGTCATCAAATGGTACTTATACATCTGAAGACAGAATGCTTATTCAAGTAGAAGTTTCTCAGTTAGTTGACGAAATTAATCGTGTTGCTAGCCATGGACAGTTTAATACAATGAACATGCTTACTGGAAGATTTTCAAACCCTACTGCAGGAGCTCCAACTGCTTCTATGTGGTTCCAGATTGGTGCGAACATGGACGAGCGTAAACGTGTTTATATTGGTACTATGACTTCTCAAGCTTTAGGCTTAAGCAGTGCTGATGGCGTTTTCATTTCTGTTTCATCTAGCAATAATTCTAATCAGGCTATTGGTGTACTTGACGAGGCTATCACTAAAGTTTCTAAACAAAGAGCAGATTTAGGTGCTTATCAGAACCGTTTAGAGTTGACTTCTAAAGGATTGTTAATCGCACATGAGAACACTGTTGCTTCTGAAAGTAGAATTCGTGATACTGATATGGCGTCAGCTGCTGTTGATAATGCTAAAAATATGATTCTAACTCAAACTAACATAGCTATGTTGGCTCAAGCGAATCAACTTACTCAGGGCGCTTTGCGTCTTATACAATAAGTTAATTTTTATAATTACTTACTGGTATTATTTAAAAGAGTCTGCCTTAAATGGTGGGCTCTTTTTTTAATATATAATCTCTATATTTTAAGATATAAAAAAAGATTAAATTGTTTTGATTTTAAAAAAGATTACGATAATATTTTGTTAGTATCGATTTTTTAATTGGGGATGACATGTTTACAAAGTTAGACGTTTATAATAGGCTTTTGAATTATTTAGAGAATGATTTTTCTTTTAATTTCCTCGATGAAATTCCTGCAACTGATAAAACTTATATCGAACAAAAAGCAGCAATTTTAAGACTTGTATCTAAAAATGAAGATAATGAAGCATTCTTGAAAAATATTGATATTACACTTAATTTAATTGAAACTAATATAGTGAGTGATATTATTGCTTTGAGATGGGAAAAAAGTAATAATGTAACTGTAAATATTATTGATGATGATAAATTATCTTTGCAAGGCGATGGCGATTCATATCATATAATTTTACTTCTTATTATAAGAGATATTTTACATAGCCTGCCTGTCGCAGCACTTCCGATATTTAACGAATATAAATATAATGTGGTAGATTTTAGAGAAGATGTCCGAAGCACTATTAATTTTGCGGTTGATACAATTGTCGCATCAGAGTCTGACTTAAGCCCGCTTTGTGTTTCACTTTCTGCTAAGAGTATTTTGCCATATAGTAAAAGTGCGGATGATATATCTTCTATATCGAGGTTGGTTAATATATTATTTCATTTGTCAAAAATAATGTCATCATATACTCACTATAATAATGAAGAATCTAATACAAAATCACTTTTTATCAGTTCGATTAATAATTTAATTAACAACGCATACTTTTTTGGGCTTGATGTTGATATGCTTAAAAAAATATATAAAAGAGCATTGAATGGAGAAATAAGTTGGAACAAATAAAAAAACATATCACGCTTATAATTACGGTTCTATCTTCTTTTACCATTTTATTTATGATAATTTATATGCTTGCACCGCTGAGCACTTTATATATACGTTATTTAATGGTCTTTCAATTTGCTTTCGACTTTTATTTTGTCTCGAGAATGTTTTATAAATTTAAGACATATAGAAAAAATGAACTTTATTTTGTCATACCAAGCGTCTTATCATGCTTTTTAGTTTCAATATTTAATATGTTTTATGTGTTCGGATTCTTCTCGATGAATAGATTATTTTTGAGGGAAGAGTTTTTTGCCAAATTACTAACGGAACATTATCATATATTCTTTTTAGTTTACATAACGAAAATTATATATTTATTTTATACTTTCGCTAAAGATAATAGGTCATCATTTGCCGACTTAATTCTTTCACGTTTTGCTATTGTTTTCTCTATTTTACTTGCTGTCGTATTTATAATTTTAGGTATTGTATTTAATAGCACTTTTGCAATTAAGTTTATGCCGACATTTAGACAAATCGAAAATGAGGTTTTATACGAAGCTAGCGGTAGATTTTTTTCTAATTATGATGATGTTATAGAAGAGATTGATTATCAAAATTTCGCTGAAAATTATGACTTGATGATATTTTATTATGATAATGAACTTAAATATAAATCGAAATATTATGATGATTTTAATAAATTGAATATGCTTTTTGAAATGACCATTATTCAAGGCGATGGATTTTTCTTCATACGTAGTGGTAAGTTTTTTATGATAAACTTTTATTTATTTGTCTTGCTCTATATTGTTGCTTTGGTTTTCACTTTAAGCCCCATGATAATTTTTGCTAGAGTTTTTATCAATAATAAATTTACAGTATTTATTAACGCGATGATTAAAGGCTTTGAAGATGACAATTATAATCAAATGGTTGATATTGACAAAATTGAAGATACTGAAATTAAAAAACTTGTTTGGGTGTTTAATAATAAATATTTGGCTTATAAATATAGAGAAAAATATATGAAAATCGATATAAGATAATTGCTTTTATTTGACTTCTAAAAAAAAATTGACTATACTTTAAAAGTATCTATTATAATTAGGATATTTTTATGAGTAATAAAGTTGAATATATAATATTGTCGCCTAGTGGAAACATAACTGCTTTAGTTTTTGCTAATCGAAGTGTTGAGCTTGCCAATAAAATATTAAATGACGATTCTCGAATAGAGCAGGTTTTATTTGCATATAAAGCTAGTTTTGAAAATAAAATCTATTGGCATGGAATTATGTCGGGTGAAGAATTTTGCGTCAATGCTTTGCGTGCTTTGGGCTATTATTTGCTTGATGGTGAAGATGGCTATATCGATATTTTTTCATCGGGTGTTAATTCACTAATAAATATAGAAGTTTTAAACAAAAATGTCAAAATAAAATTACC
>CAMQVF010000034.1 GCA_947038115.1 uncultured Spirochaetia bacterium | reverse complement strand
TGATTTTGACTATCTTTTTTACAAGTTGTATTCCACGCTTTACAGATCCTACCGAGCCTACTGAGGAATCTAGCGGTGTTGGCGGTGGTGGCTCTGGTGTTGGCGGTGGTGGTGGTGTATCTATTAAAGTTGAAACAGATGCGGCTATACAAGAGGGATATAGAAAACAATGGATTGAAAACACTAAAGGTATTACAAAAGGTGCTTATACGGGAGAACCAGACCTTTGGGGTGGTGGCTCATTTGGAGAAATAGAAATGTGGTTTAACAATGATAAAGGAGAAGAAAGCAAATATTTATGGTATCATTCCTACTTGTTTCCAGCTCCAGAAATAGCTTATCGATTGGTTAGCGAAAAAGGAAAACCTGCATTCGTAGATGGTGAAACAGCTATACTCTATGTAACTGCAACAACAAGCGATCTAATGAGATACACTATTTTTATATTTCGAGTAAAAGATGGTAAAATATATAGAACAAAAAGTGCATGGGGTTTTGGTGGCGTACAAGGTGGTACTAAAGTTGACAATTGGGATCTTACTATACCCAAAGAGGAATTTGATAAATTAGTTGTTGTTAATGAAAGTAGATATCCACCAACTCCAGGCGATATAATTCTTAATCCTGGAAAGCAAGCAGAGTATAAAGAGCAGTGGCTTGAAAATACAAAACATATAACTGGATTTAATTATGAAGGCCACGCAAATATTATCGGAGTTGCTAATGACTACAAATTTGAGTTTAGAGATGGAAATTTATGGGGATCTGTACCAGGCTGGTATGACCCCGACACATGGGAAGAGTATGTATATTACAATTTACTTACTGATAGTGGTAATACAACTGCTAATAAAACAACATTCATAGACGGCAAAACTGCTGTTATGTTCACACCTCTTGAAGGGCTAGTCGAGGGCAGTCTTTATATAGTCAAAGTTGAGAATGATAAAATCTATAGAACAGGAACTGCAAAGGGAGGTTTTACCAAAATGGATACTTGGGATGGAAAAAGAATACCAAAAAAAGCACTTGATAATTTGGTGGAAATTGGGAAGAAAGTAAAATAAAATAAAGTTACTGGAGTTTCGTTACCATAAGATATATAATGATTATAATACCTACCATAGTGCTTGTAATGCTATAGTAGGTATTATAAATATATTAGATTTTTGCACAGATAAAGCGTTATTTACTATGAAAAAATATTTGATGATTTCCGTTATAATACATACTCTAAGCATTCTAGCTATTGTTTATGGTGGACTTAAAAAAGATAATCTTAAACCATCTTATGAGTTTGAGGTTACAATAGACGCATATAATTTTAATGATGAAATTATTATAAGTGAAAAATCTATAGCTAAAACAGAAGCTGATAAAAAAAAGATAGAAAATGATAGCGATAACCTAGATATAGAAAAAGATAAGAACTCAAATATTGAGCAAAAAAAGAAAAACAATAAGGGTGAAAAAAATAGTGAAGATGTATTATCGAAAGAGCAAGAATATTATATAGATATTATTAATGGCAAAATTAAGGGATATAATCTCCCTATGCCCAAATACCCCCCCGTTGCAAAAAAATGGGGATATATGGGTACTACTATAGTCGAGATAACTATAAATACATTTGGTAAAGTAGAAGATATCAAAGTTAAAAAATCTTCAGGCTATAGTATTTTGGATAGGTCGGTTGTCTCTACAATTAGAAATAAATGGAAGAATCTACCAAAGCCAGGTAAAAAGATAGTCATTTCCAAAGCATTTGAATTTGAAATAGTTGACTGATTTATAATATTATAGAGTTTTTAATAAAGTAAAAATACTGGTATTCTAAATAATAAATTAACATATTTTTTTTCTTGTCTTTTTTACATTATCTAGTAGTATACGTTTTAATCTTAATAAACAAGAAGGATTTTTTTATGAATAAATTTTATAGTGTAGCTTTAGTACTATTTTTATATATCGCTTTCACAAATAATTTGACAGCAGCAGTAAAATGGCAAAAAAATATAGAAGAGTCTACCAAAAAGGCACAACAAGAAAACAGACCAATACTTATAAATTTCTATGCTGATTGGTGTCAATGGTGCAAAAAAATGGATAAGGAGACTTATGCAAATAAAAAAGTTGCTTCATCAATAAATAAAAATTTTATAGCTTTAAATATCAATCCTGAAACAGATGCTAAAGGTTCGGAGTTAGCAGAAAAATATGCAGTAACAGGATTCCCCGCTGTAATAATTGTGAATTCAGATGGCTTTATACTTAACTCAATTAATGGATATGTTGATGATAAAGCGATGATAAGTCATATAGACAAAGCATTAGCACAAGATAAAAAAATAAAAAAGGTTTTGGCAACTAAAGAACCATCAATTGATAAACTTGATATATATATTGAGTCTGGAAAAGAAAAAGAAGCTCGTAGTACATTCGAATATCTATTAGCAAAAAATCTTATACCTGATGAAAGTATACCACAATATATGATAGGAATTGCACTTCTAACTGCTCAAAGCAAAAATTATGACAAAGCTTTATTATTATTTGATGAAGTAGTGAAAAAATACCCTGATCGTAATGATGTTTTTATTGCTCATTATTATAGTGCTGTAACTAGAATTTTAGCGGGTAATCAAGCGGATGCTTTGAAGTATTTACAAAATGTACAAAAAGAATATACTAATATCCCATATGAATTTATTAATGAATATCAAAAATTAATTGATTATTTAGAAAGCGAAAAATAAAAACTATGGAAAATAAATATTTAATTAGTGTTATTATTCCAGTTTATAATACAGAAAAATTTCTAGTAAAATGTTTAGATAGCGTTATAAATCAAACATTTAAAGATTTAGAAATTATATGCATAAATGATGGGTCTCCTGATAATTCATTGCAAATATTAGAAGAATATAAAAAAAAAGATGAACGCATAAAAATTATAGATCAGAATAATCAAGGTGTTTCTGTTGCAAGAAATAACGGAATAGAAAATGCTAATGGAGAATATATTTTCTTTTTAGACAGTGATGATTATATCGATAAAAACTTTTTTGAGATTTTCTATAAAAATGCAAAAACTAATAATAGCGATTTAGTTATACTCAATTCATTTTGGAATTTGAAAGATAGAGTAACAAAAAATTATCATTCGGCACTACCTACATGGGCAATGTTTATTAGACGTAAAGTTTTAATAGACAATAACTTTATAAGATATCCACTAAATATTCAGCCCGGTGAAGACGGATTATTTTCTCATGTTCTTTTAACTTATTGTGAAAAAATTACTCATGATGACAATGTGATATATTATTATATAAAACATGAAACTCAAAGCCATAATAAATTAACTAAATCACCTAGTATTATTATAACAGATATAAAAAAATATTTTGAATATCTTAATAATTTCTATAACAAAAATAATTTATATCAAACAAAAAGTTTATCATTTCTAAAATATATAGAACAAGAATGCTTTTTATTCTTCAGAACAAAGGCATTTAATAAAGATGATGAGATGGAAGTTTTTACTATAATTAAAAATGAAGTTAATAATTTAATAACATATATAAAAAATGATGACTACAAATATTTTTCTTCAGAGTTTAATATATTTATAAATTCAAAAACAATAAAAGATTATTACAAACAAATTAAATATAGATATAATTATATACGTTTTCAAATATTTGGAAAAACTGTATCAATTCGATATAAAGAAAATAGATATAAAATATATAAATAATCAACTTGAAAAATAATGAGCTTCTTCACAAAATGAAACAATAGCTGCCGTTGTAAGTTCTGGTTCAAACATAAAACTTTCTGATAAAATAATATTTTCATTCTTGGCATTAAGAAAGTCGTATATTATTTTATTGCCATACAAATCGGACAATGCTTTATATCCAAATGAATACCGACATCCAATATTTTTATTCTCTTCATAATTTTTTATCTTAAGTTCATCACACATATAACTTTCTAAAATATCCACAAAATGATCTGTCAATTGTGTGCCTAATGCATGATAAAAATAATAATCTTTATACTCATCATTTTCATATAAACTTTTAATAAAATCATTATATTCTACCCCAGCCGAAACTAAAGTAAAACCTAGAAAGTCGGCTGACGGTTCATAAAAATCTACTATCGATTTATTAGAAGAGTCTTTCATTCTATCAAGCGGTATATGTATTTTTTCATCATTTTCAGTAATCGCATAAAGTTTATCATTTTCTAAATTAGTAATAGTTGGAAAATATCCATAGAGCATGACAGGTTTTATAAGTTTATTTTTTATAATATTCTCTTTCATACTCTCATATTTTGGATAAACAGTATTTTTAATTAATACTTCATATTCAGCTTTGTCTGCATTTTTAGCGGAATATCCAAAACCAACTTGAAAAAGCCTTTTTGTATTTATAAGATTAAATGCATTTTCAATTATAGATATTCCATTTATCAAAATGTTTTCAGTATCTAATTTTTTAGCACCAAAAGTTGCTGGTTTATTTATCATATGTAAATGATTATTATGATTATAAATACTCATTTAGCTAGCCATAATTATTTTTTTCATAACATCAATAGCATCAAAACCATCACGACAATAGAATACGTCAGACAAATCTCCATAAACTTCTTTACAATTTTTCTCGACAAATTCTCTAGTTAAAGCAGCACCACCTAAAAGAACTGGCACTTCAATATTCATCGATTTTAATACCGACAAATTATCTTTCATAATCTCTGTAGACTTAACTAGCAAACCACTCATACCAATAAAGTCCGCATTGTGTTTTTTATACTCTTCAATAAAATGTTCAATAGAAGCTTTTGTCCCAATATTTATAACATTAAATCCATTATTAGATAAAAGAATATCAACAAGGTTTTTGCCAACATCATGAACATCACCTGCAACCGTTCCTAAAATAATTGTCGCACTTTTATTTGCCTTTTTTTGAGACATATAATTAGATAAAAAATCTACACTTTTTTTCATAACTTCAGCAGAACCTAATACAAATGGAAGTTGCATTTTACCACTACCAAATAAAACACCAATTTCTTGCATTGTAGGTAAAAGTATTTTATTTAATATATGATCAGCGAAATCATGCTCTCCACCAAAATCTTTATAAGTTTTAGCTTCAATTAAAAGATTCGACATTTCCTTCCATTCACCATCAAGCATAGCAGTTTTTATAGCTAATGGCAAAGGCTGTTTTATTATAACTTCAGGAATATCAGAGGCTTCTTTTTTTACTTCAAAATAATTTATATATGCTAGCAAAGGATCTTTTGTTCTTGTTTTATTATAAATTAAATCTAGTGATAATTCCTTTTCTTTTTCACTTATTTTTGTGAATGGTAAAATTGAACCTACATGAACTATTGCTTGAGTAAGTCCATATTTTATACACTCATTCAAGAATACAGAATTTAATATTCTTCTTAATTGTGGTTTAAGTCCAAATGAAATATTCGAAAGCCCTAATGTAATTGATGCTTCCGAAAACTCGCTAGATATTTTTTTAATTCCATTTAATGTCTCAATTGCTAAATCGAAACTTGCTTCTTCACCACTTGCAACAGTAAATGTTAGTGGATCAAAAATTATATTATGAGGTTCTATGCCATGCATTTCAGTTGCACGTTTATACATTCTCTTGGCTATTTCAAATTTTCTATCAGATGTAGTCGCCATTCCTTTTTCATCGATGGTTAAACAAACTAAAGCTGCCCCATACTTTTTGGCAAGCAAACATATAGTATCAAATCTTTCTTCACCTTGTTCAAAGTTAGCAGAATTTAATATCGCTTTTCCACCATATTTTTTTAATGCAACCTCCATAACTTCAGGCTTCGTTGTATCAATAACTAAAGGCACTGTTATCTGCTTAGCATAAAGCTCTGCTATAATAGCCATGTCTTCTTTTTCTTCACGTCCAGCCCAAGCAACATTTAAATCGATTGCATGAGACCCTAATTTTACTTGTTCAAAGCCAAGCCCTAAAATTCCATCCAAATCATTTGCAAACATCATTTCTCTAAAAACTTTACATCCTGTAGCATTACTTCTCTCTCCAACTAATAATGGAGCTGGTTCTTGTTTAAGTAGTGAATAAGAAAAAAGACTAGCAATACTTTTTGGGGTATGATTATTTACTGGAGGCTTTGGATTTTTACCTTTAAGGATTTCACTTAAAGCTTTAATATGGCTAGGCCCACTTCCACAACAACCACCCAAAATTGCTACTCCATCTAGTTTAGACGCTTCCAAATTAATTTCCGCAAACTCTTCTGGCGTCATACTATAATGAGCTTTCCCATCTACATTCTGAGGTAGCCCTGCATTCGCATGCATTGAAATTGGTAAATTTGTTAGCTTCGATAATTTTGCAGCATGTCTAAGTGAGATATCAGGCCCTGTTCCGCAATTAAGTCCTAGTGAGAAAATTGGCATAGAAGATAAAATTACACAAGCAGTTTCTATATCAGTGCCCAAAAGCATTGCACCTTCTTTTTCGATAGTTACAGAAATCATGATTGGTATATTCTCATCGATACTTCTCGCAGCAATTATCGCCGCTTTAAGTTGTAGAACGTCTTGAGATGTCTCAAATAAAAGAATATCAATTCCCGAGTCAATTAATGCTTTTATAGCTATTCGATAACCTTCATACATTTCATCAAAACTAATTTGACCTAAGCTAGGAAGCTTTGTACCTGGCCCTAAACTACCAGCAATAAATATTTCTCTGTCTGAAGAACTTGAGTCTCTATATTTTTTTATAGCACTTTTCGCACAATTAACAGAAGCAATACATAACTCTTCGACTTTATTTTCTATTTCATATTCACTTAGAACCCAAGGAATATTACCAAAACTATTTGTAGTTACAATATTTACACCGGCATTAAGATAATCTAAATGCACATTTTCTATAATCTCAGAATCTGTTTTGCATAAAATCTCATTACAACCTTCAAGATTTTTATTGTCATAATCCCAAGACTTTTTAGAAACATCTAACTTTTGTAATTCAGTACCCATCGCACCATCTAAAATTAAATATTGTGATTTTATTAACTTTTGTAATTTATCTGACATTTTCATTTTTAATCCTTAATTAAATAAAAAATCTGTTTATATAGTCGATTATAAATATAGCTAAAATTATAAATGGAAGAATATAGCTAACATAGAACCGCATCGCTTTAGGAAATTTCATTCCTGACCCAGCATCAACTTCCTTTATAAAATTATCCCAACCCCATCCAAACTTTTGAGTACAAAAAACTAATATAATTATTCCACCCAATGGAAGCATATTATTACTTACGATAAAGTCGAATAAATCTAAAAATGTAGAACCTTCCCCAAGTGGTTGAATATGTGATAAAACATTAAACCCTAATGCCGTAGGCAAGCTTAATACAAATAATAATACACCCATTATAATAGCAGCTTTTTTTCTTTTCATTTTGAATTCAGACATCGTGAATGCAATTAAATTTTCAAGCACTGCCATAATAGTAGTTAATGCTGCCATCGCCACAAACAAGAAAAATAAAGTTCCCCAAATACGTCCGCCTATCATTGTATTAAAAATATTTGGTAAAGTTACAAAAACTAAACCAGGCCCTTGCCCCGGATTTACTCCAAAAGCAAAAGTTGTTGGAAATATTACAAGCCCCGCACTAAATGCAATTAATGTATCGAGTATAACTACTAAAACCGATTCTCCTGTTAACGAATAATCTTTTTCTATATAGCTACCAAATATTGTCATAGCACCAATTCCTAAACTTAGTGTAAAAAATGCTTGCCCTAATGCAGCATAAGAAATATTTATTAAATTAGAAATACCACCCGAGAAAAGTTTAGCAAAGTCTGGAATTAAATAAAATTTCAGCCCTTCCACTCCACCGGGTAAAGTTACAGCCCTAAAAATTAAAACTATTAATATTATAAATAATAATGACATCATAATTTTAGAAGCTCTCTCGACACCATTTCTAAGTCCAAATAAGCAAACTACAACTCCAAATAAAATAGAAACAGCCATCCAAAATACAACTGTCTTTGCATCTGCTAAAGTATTTCCAAAAAAGTTATTGACCTCTTCTGGGCTAATATTTGTGAGTGCCCCTGTTAGTGTAGAATAAAAATAATATACGCACCATCCTGCAACTGTCGTATAAAACATAAGCAATACTAAACACCCGAGCATGTGCACGTATCCAAGGTTATGCCATTTTTGACCTTTCTTTTCTAGTCGTCTATAAGAACCCGCAATATCTCTCTCGCCTGCTCTACCTATAGAAAATTCCATAGTCATTATAGGAAGTCCTAAAGCAACTAAAAATATTAAATATAGTAGCACAAATGCAGCGCCTCCATATTGTCCTGCTATATAAGGGAAACGCCATATATTGCCTAAGCCTATCGCACATCCTGCCGAAACAAGTAAAAATCCTAATCTACTCGAAAGTTTTTCTCTCTCCATAATTCTGCAACTCCAATAATTTTTATCAATGAATTATATATGATTTTTCAAATTACTTCAATTTGTAATATTTATTTTTTATAAAGTCTTTGACAAATATCAAGCCTTACTATATAGTAATATAAATATTTTATACTATTTTATTTTTAGGAGAACAAAAATGCCACATGAATATACAAGAGATGATGTTATACGCATGGCTGATGAAAAAAATGTAAAATTTATCAGACTTCAATTTACAGACATCTTTGGATCATTAAAAAATGTTACGATTACAAGAAAGCAATTAGATAAAGCATTGGATAATCAATGTATGTTCGATGGCTCTTCAATCGAAGGATTTGTGAGAATCGATGAATCGGATATGTATCTTTATCCAGATCTAAATACTTTTGAGGTATTCCCATGGAGTGATGAGAACTGTAGAGAAGCCAGAATAATTTGTAATGTTTATATGCCTAGTAAAAAACCTTTTGCAGGTGACCCAAGACATATTCTTATCAAAGCAATAGAAGAAGCAAAAGAAATGGGTTATATACTCAATGTTGGGCCTGAATGCGAATTCTTTTTATTTGAAAGAGATGCTGAAGGAAACCCTACAACTAAAGTGCATGATGATGCAGGCTATTTCGATATTGGTACTATTGACTGTGGTGAAGAAACTAGAAGAGATATTTCTTTACTTCTTGAGAAAATGGGCTTTGAAATAGAAGCAGCTCACCATGAAACAGCACCCGGTCAACATGAAATCGATTTTAAATATGCTGACGCATTAACTACAGCTGATAATATTTTAACATTAAAACTTGTAGTAAAACTAATAGCAAAAGAAAAGCAATTACACGCAACATTTATGCCAAAACCTTTAGTTGGTATGAATGGATCAGGCATGCATGTTAATGTATCATTGGCTGATATAAAAACTGGTGTAAATACTTTTTGTGATGAAAGTAGAAAATATGGTCTTTCAGTTATCGCTGAACAATTTATAGCAGGAATTATGCTTCATATTAAAGGAATTACAGCAATAACAAATCCATTAGTAAATTCATATAAAAGATTACTACCCGGATACGAAGCACCTGTATATATCGCATGGAGTGCTGAAAACAGAAGTCCATTAATTCGAATACCTTCTTCAAGAGGAGCAGGAACTCGTGTTGAATTGCGATCACCTGACCCAGCTACAAACCCATATTTAGCGCTTGCTGTTATATTAAAAGCTGGACTTGATGGAATCAAAAAAGGTTTAACTCCTCCTCCTGCAGTTGACGGAAATATTTATGAGATGTCAGCAGAGGTTAGAGAAAAAATGAATATCGAAAGTATTCCTGGAACTTTAAAAGAAGCTATTGACCACATGGAAGCTGATCCATTGATTAAAGAAGCTTTGGGTGAACATGCTTATAAAGCATATATCACTGCTAAAACAATGGAATGGGAAGATTATAGAACCTCTGTACATCAGTGGGAAATTGATAGATATTTAGAAAAGTACTAAGTTAAACAATAAATAATTAGCTTGACAAAAATAGCTTTTAGATTTAACATAATTAAACTTAATTTAATATTGTTATAATGATAAATAAAGTGTTGGTTTTCATTGAAGCCAGCACTTTTCTTTTTATCAAAAATAAAAGAACTATGGAACAAAAAGAAATAAAACCACAAAAACCATTTTCTCAAAAAAAGAAAATAACTAAAAAACCAAGCAAGAAAGTTATAGACCAAGAAAAACTTTTAGAATTATCAACTGCACTATTAATGGAAAAAGATCTCTATCTTTTAGAATGCAAAATGAAAACCATTAGAGATGACACTAATATATATGCTGTGATACATAAAAAAGATGGCGCAACAACTCATATCGACTGTATAACTGCGACAAAAGCAATTAAAGAAATTATTGCAGCCGAGGGCTTTGATGAAGAAGATTACAGCATAACAGTCTCAAGCACTGGTTTTGATTGGATATTTAAAAGCGATTTGGAATATCAAATTTTTATTAACAATAATGTTAAAATAAAATATGAAGACACAGAACAAGATAAAAATATTACACTTATGGGTACTCTAAAAGAAAATAATGAAGATCATATTATTATTGAAAATAAAGAAACTATGAAAGTAATGAAAAAATATATCATAAAAATAAAATTAAATAATTAAAGATTTGGAGTAAAAAATGTTTAACAATGTAGGAATTCATTTAAAGCAATTATCTGAAGAGAAAGGAATTAATATTGATTTATTAACAGAAATAATTGAATCAACTATTATCTTAGCATTAAGAAAAAAATACGAAGACAGTTTAAATTTCCATGTTGTTTTCGATGATAATCATAACCCTACTGTTTATAAAGGTGTTTTAGTTGTTGAAGAAGTAAACAATAGTAGCAAAGAAATATCATTTGAAGACGCTAAAAAAATGGATGCCAATATTTCATTGGGTGATGAAGTTTGGATTATTGTCGATCAAATAGAAGAGTTTGGTAGAATAGAAAGTCAAATTGCTAAAACAGCTTTCAATCAAAAACTTGCTGAACTTGGCAGAAACTTAATATATAAAGAATTTAAGATTAGAGAAAACCAATTAGTTAATGGTTATTATCAAAGAGAGCATAAAGGAAATATTTATATTAACCTTGGCGAGACTGAAGGATTTTTACATAAAAAAGATCAGTCACCTCGTGAGCATTATTCTCAAGGCGATAGAATTAGAGCCTTTATATACTCTGTAGAAAATGATAGATCAGGTCATCCTATAATTCGACTTACAAGAACAAAGGGTGATTTTATAAAAAAATTATTTGAAATTGAAATACCTGAAGTAGCTGATGGTACAATAGAAATAAAAAATGTTGTAAGACAGCCGGGGCTTAAAACAAAAGTTGCTGTGCATTCACATAAGCCAGAAGTTGACCCAGTTGGTGCTTGTATTGGACAAAAAGGTGTTCGAATTCAATCTATTATTAAAGAAATTGAAGGAGAAAAAATCGATATAGTTAAATGGTCAAAAGATATCAGAGAATATATTGATGAGTCGATTGCTCCTGCTAAAACAATTAGAGTAATTATTACTGATGCAGAAAAAAGAAGTGCTATTGTTATTGTACCAGATGACCAATTGGCTTTGGCATTAGGTAAAAATGGATATAATATAAAATTAGCATCTCATTTAACTAAATATTATATTGAATTAAAAACAGAAAGCGATATTAGAGATAATCCTGAAATCTTAAGTAATATAATTTCTTTAAATCAAATATTTAACGATGAAGGTCCAGAAGAGTTGGGCTCTAATGAAGAAAATGATATTAATATAGAAGAAAATGTTCAAGTTGTAGAAAGCAATTTATTCTCACTAGAAAATATTGATAAAACTGTAATTCAAAAACTTATTGATAGTGGCATTGATTCGATTGAAACTCTATATCACCTAACTGAAGTTGATATATTAAGAAAAACTGCACTTGATGCTGACACTGTTAAAAATATAATAAATGTCCTAAAAGAAAGTGTTGAAGTGGTTGACGAAGATGCTGATGAAGATGATTATTCTGAAAAAGAAGGCGAGATAATTGAAGAGATTGAAGTTTATGAATGTCCTAACTGTGGAACTGAAATAAATGAAAATATGACTCAATGTCCTTCTTGTGGAATTAATATCAGCTTCGAATAATTAAAAATGAATAATATTTGCCCCATTTGTAACTATAATAATGATAGTATAAAACCAATTAGCGTGGTAAAAAATATTTGGAAAGAGAGTAAGAATGTCTATATATGTGAGGGTTGCAAACTCTATTATATAGACATGCCTACTGAAAAAGAGCTTATTCATTTTTATGAGAGTAATTATTATAGCTCTAAAAAAAATACAATAACTAATTTTATAGATAAAAAAATAAAAAATGCTCGAGCATTAAGTCGATTTCAATATATAAAAAAATATATGACGCCGAATAATAATTATAGTATTGCAGAAATTGGTGCAGCCGATGGGCTTTTACTCAACTATTTTAAGAAAAATAATGTATTTGGATATGAATTAAATTCAAAAGATAGAAATACTGCAAAATCAAAATATAATATAGATATGCAAAATGATTTCTACTCTAAAAAAAATAACTCTAAATATGATGTCGTAATTTTATCACATGTTTTAGAACACTTTTTAGACCCGACAAAAAAAATAAAAAATATATATAATGCATTAAATGAAGATGGTATTATTTTTATAGAAATACCATGCACACCAAATCATAATGAAGTTAGTAAAGAAGATATGAATTTATTTTTTCAGACAGAACATACTCTTCATTTTAATGTTGACAATCTTGCACTATTATTAGTTGAGTCTGGTTTTACTATTATAGATATAAAATATAATAATTATAATATTAATAAAAAAGCTAAAAAATCTATTTGGCTTGGAAGCATTCAATCGAAATTAGACATCGTTTATATATTAAATTTTTTTATTAGATTATTAACAAATCCAAAAAATAGTTTTATAAACTATAAACATCCAAATACAAAAGATGTTTTTGGAAAGAATATTCGTCTAATTGCTAAAAAATAATTTTATATAAAACTACCATTTAACTCGGTTTTCCCTAATAAAAATTTCTCTATTGTCGCTGCTATCGAAGTAAAAGATTCTTTTGTTCCTATATCTACATTATTTTTTAATTTTTTACCGTAAGCTAAAATCGGTATATATTCTCTCGTATGGTCAGTGCCTGCATGCGTAGGATCACAACCATGATCTGCTGTTATAATTAATAAATCATCATCTGCTAATAATTCAATAATTTTTGGCAAATATAAATCAAATTCTTCCAATGAATTTTTATACCCTTCAGAGTCTCGTCTATGGCCATAAAGCATATCAAAGTCAACTAGGTTGGTAAATATTAAGCCATTATGAATCTCACCCATTGCTTTTATAGTTTTCTCTATACCGTCTAAATTATTTTTATTTGAAAGCCGATTTTCAGTAATTCCAACACCAGCGAAAATATCACTAGTTTTACCAATTCCAACAACAGGCAAATTCGCTTTCGATATTCTATCAAGCATAGTTTCTTCCGTCGGTGGCACAGAATAATCATGTCTTCTTTCAGTTCGCTTAAAATTACCTACACTAGAACCCAAATAAGGGCGTGCAATAATTCTAGCCACAGGTGAATATTTATTACAAATTTCTAAAGCCTTCTCACATATTTTATATAATTCTTCAATAGGAATAATATCTTCATGTGCCGCTATTTGTAAAACAGAATCAGCCGAAGTATAAACTATCAAAGTGCCCTTCTCCATTTGCTCAGGGGCATAATCGTCTAAAAGTTGAGTTCCAGAATATGGTTTATTACACACAACTTTTCTACCTGAAAACTCTTCGATAGCTTTTATTGTCTCAATAGGAAAGCCATCAGGATAGGTATTAAAAGGTATTTTTGAAACAAGACCTGCAATCTCCCAATGTCCTGTAGTAGTATCTTTTGCCTTAGACATCTCATCCGATTTTCCATAATATCCAATAGCATTATCAATTTTTTCAACACCCTTAATATCGATAATGTTTCCAATACCCATAGATTTCAAATTTGGTAATTTTAATGAGTCAACTGTTCGTGATATATTTCCCAAAGTGTTAGCACCCGCATCACCAAAAAGATGAGCATCTGGTAATTCACCAACACCAAGCGAATCTAAAATTATTAAAACAACTTTCTTATTCATAGATTGAAATCCTTTAATTAAATATCCGCTATTTATGTGCACGAATATTAGTTATTGAGTATTCATGTATAATCTGTAATCTCAAATATGTCAAGTTTATATATTTTTCAAATAATTTTACTAAAAAATATTGACTATTGTGAATTTATATCTATAATAGTCGAAAATAAGGAATCAATAAAAATATAGGAAAATTCAATGGAAAGACTCATTATAGATACAGATCCTGGTGTTGATGATGCGATAGCTATTTTATTAGCGATATATTCTAAAAAAATTAATATTGAGGCAATAACTACAGTATGTGGAAATTGTTCTTTAGAGCAAGCTACAAAAAATGCTTTGAAAACTCTTAATATTGGAAATGCAAATCATATACCTGTATATGCTGGGGCTAATAAACCTTTAAGAAATGAATTAGTCGTAGCCAAAGTTCATGGCGATGATGGGCTTGGAAATACTTCTATACCTGAAAGTAATAAAGAAATAGAAAAAGAATATGCACCTGACTATTTAGTAAGAATAGCAAAGCAATATCCAAAAGAAATAACTCTAGCTCCAATAGGACCTCTTACAAATATAGCCATTGCCGTTGAAAATGATCCTAATTTCGCTAAAAATATAAAGAGATTAGTTATTATGGGTGGTGCTGAGTTTGGTGGAAATTCTTCTCCTGTGGCTGAATTTAATTTCTGGGAAGATCCTGAAGCTGCTAAAATTGTATTTAATGCTGGCTTCGATGAAATTGTTATGGTTGGGCTTGATGCTACAAATAAAGTTGTATTCTCTCCAAAATTACGTGAATATCTAAAACATATTAATACCCCTATTGCTAAATTTATTTATGATATTACAGACCACTATATGTATGCTGAACAAATTGAAACCAAGATAATTGGATGTGTAATATTCGATGCTTTAGTCACTGGATATATTATCGATGAAAGTATATTAGAATTAAAAGACTGCTATGTCGATATTGCAACGGAAGGCATTTGTAAAGGGCAATCGGTAGTCGATAATGATGGGCAATATCACAATGGAAAGTGTAATGCCAGAGTTGCATATAATGCTTACGATAAGAAATTTTTTGATATTTTTTACAATACACTATTTGAAGAATATCATAAAGATATAAAGTTGATATTAGATACAGAGTTTTCAAATTAAAAAATTATAGAAGGACGTTTATTATGAGCTTTTATAGCAACATAAAAAAAGATTTTACACTTATGGCAATTTTACTCATGCCTATAGCTATAGCTATGAATGCAGTAATTGGTAATATAATTGCTTTTCTAAAATTACCTATTTATGGAGATCAAGTCGGAACAATTTTAATTTCTGTAATAGCAGGCCCTTGGGTCGGTCTAGTTACAGGTTTGCTTACAAATTTAATCAATTCGATTTTGAATCCTACATGGCTTCCTTATGCATTAGTATCAATGACAATAGGGTTGCTAAGTGGCCTTCTATCTAAATGTGGAATGTTTAAGACCCCATTAAAGGTTCTTATATCTGGAGTAATAATAGCAATAATAGCAGCACTCGTAACCACACCTATTTTAGCATTTGTTTTTGGTGGCGCAGGATCGGGAAATATCGCCATTATAACTGGAGCTTTTTTAGCTAGCGGTGCTTCATTACTTGTATCTGTATTTTTATCAAGTATAATTACAGATATAGCTGACAAGATTGTATCTGTATTCGTTGTATACTTTTTAATTAAATCTATGCCAGCAAGATACTTGGCTAAATTTCATTATGGTGAACAATTTATTAAAAATAAGCCTCAAATTGAAGAATAATTAAAGTTAGATAAGGAGTTTTATTATGAGTTTTTATAGTAACATTAAGAAAGATTTTACACTTATGGCCATTTTACTTATGCCAGTAGCTATAGCTATGAATGCAGTAATTGGTAATATCGTTGCTTTTTTGAAAATACCTATTTTTGGAGATCAAATAGGCACAATACTAATTGCTGTTATAGCAGGCCCTTGGGTTGGTCTAGTTACAGGTTTGCTTACAAATTTCATCAATGCTATTTTTGACCCTACATGGATTCCATATTCATTAGTCGCTATGGCAATAGGTTTATCAGCTGGATTTCTATCTAAAATTGGAATGTTTAAGACACCGTTCAAGGTTATTATCTCTGGGCTTATAATTGCTCTGATAGCTGGACTTACAACAACACCAATTAAAGCATTTATTTTTGGTGGTGCGAGTACAGGTGGTAGTGCCATTGTAACAGGAGCTTTTTTGGCTAGTGGTTCTTCTTTGTTTATGTCTGTATTTTTCTCAAGCATACTCACTGACTTAGCTGATAAGCTAGTATCTGTATTCGTTGTATACTTTTTAATTAAATCTATGCCGGCAAGATACTTGGCTAAATTTCATTATGGTCAGCAATTTATTAAGAATAAACCTC
>CAMQVF010000033.1 GCA_947038115.1 uncultured Spirochaetia bacterium | reverse complement strand
TCTAATCGACAATAATAAATTATCTTTTAAAAGAAGAGAAGATGAAAACAAATGATGTTCGTGAGTATGATTACAAAGGAATGCACACGACGACACATAGAGAGCTTTTTGAGCTTGACAATGGTGGAGTTGTAATTGATACACCAGGTCTTCGTGCCTTGGGGGTTTGGGAGGATTCGGCAGGTATTGAAAAAACATTTAGCGATTTAGAAGATATGGCTAAAAATTGTAAATTTAATAATTGCACGCATCAACATGAACCCGGTTGTTATATTCTCGAGATGGTTGAAAATGATAAAATCCCAATTGAAAGATATAGCACATATATAACTCTTAAAAACGAGAGTAAAGATGTCTCTAAGAGCAATATTCTAAGTATTGACAAAAATCGTAAAGAGGCAATAAAAAAAATGATAAAATCTAAAAAGAATAATTAGTTATCGAAAAATAATTATTTCAGGAAAAAACTATGAAGCAATATTTTATTTGTTTAATTTTCGTAATGTTTTCATTTGGCATATTAAATGCTGATGCAACTTTAAGTGTAGAAAGTCTTTATTCTAAAATGAAAGAAAGTCAATCAAGGCTTTATCCAAAAGGTTTTGAGGCTGAGCTTGAAGGCGAAATGGTGAATAAACAAATATCAACTATTCCAAGTAATAAGTATGTAAAAGGGCGTAGTGGGGTGAAGTTAATATTTAAATTTTCTCAAAATCAAAAACCTTCATTTAGACTTCAAAATGTGGATTCATTCTATAGAAATATGTTTTCAATATTTGAAGGAGTTTTAGAGACTACTGGGCTTTATGCTGTCGTTGGAGTGAATAAAAATTATAAAGATTTTATGAAAGTGTTTAATATTAAAGACGCTATGTATAAGTCTGGTTATGTCGAGGCTGTTGCTTTTGGCGATGGGGATGATTCGAATTATAGCGTTGTTTATAAAATAAATAAGGAAACATTTTTTGTCGAGGAGGCTAGCTATTTTTTAAAGTCAAAAAAGATTTATGAAGTTAGTATCGAATATACTGAAGTTGGTGGATATATAGTGCCTAAAACTATTTTTTATAAAAGTATGGATGGTGAAATTAATTCCGATATATCTTTTATGAATGTTCAAATATTTAAATAATAATTATTTTAAGGCAGTATATGAAAAGAAATATTTTTAATGTTATTCTGATTTTTAATTTAACTTTTGCTAGCTTGTTTTCTTTAGATATCGATAGATTTTTTAATAACAATAATAGTAGCGATGTTGTTTATTATGATGCCTCGAGTATCGACACATCCGAATACTCTATGGCTGAAAATATAAGGGCAAAATATTTAACTTCAGGCGATATTATATATTCTGTCGCAATAGCTGACATATTACCAAATGATGGTAATGAAATTATTATACTTCTTGGCAATGAATTAACTTCGAAGATCATTGTTTATTCTTCGGTTGGTGTAAATTTATTTAATTATAAAATAGATTCCAAGTTTGATTTTCTGCAAAAAGGTTCGATTTTAGAAATAGATTCTTTTTACGACGACAAAAAAAAAGTTAATATCATAAAATATTATAATATTTATGAATCTGAAGGTAAACGAGATATCGATTTATATATTTTTAGAATTGATGATGATAATATTAAATTTTTACTAGATTTTAGATTCTATCAAGAAATTACATCAGGTGTTACGCCCGTTAAAGTTATATTGGATAATATTTTTGTAGATATTGACAAAGATGACATGTATGAAATATTAATCGAGTCGACTAGTAAAGTTATTGGAAGAGAAGATAAAGTTAATTATCAAGTGTATAAATATAATCATAAAACTAAAGAATACATATGCGTTGTATCAGAATGGTTTAGCGACGATATTTACTCTGTTGATTATTCTAGTTTTTTTCAAGATAAATAGAATATTATTATTTGTAATTATTTGTTTTATAAAAGTCGCAATAATCGGTTATAGTACATTCATGGCATTTTGGCGATATAGGTTTACATCTGTTTTGCCCATAAATTACTAAAACATCATTATATACACGCCAATATTCTTTTGGTAATTTGGCTCTCAATGCGAATTCTGTATCATCTGCTGTCTTTGTGTTTACATATCCAAATCGATTAGATATTCTATGAACATGTGTATCGACGCAAATGCCGTCTTTATCATAGGCTTCAGTAACTACTAAATTAGCGGTTTTACGACCAACACCTTTAAGTTTAAGAAGCTCGTCAATTTCGTCGGGAACTCTGCCATTAAATTGATCTATTAATATTTGTGAAGTTTCTAATATATTTAACGCTTTAACTCTATAAAATCCAACGGGGTAAATAAGTTCTGATATTTCACTAGCACTAAGCTTAAGCATGCCCTCTGGTGTGAATGCACGTCCAAATAAGCGTTCGGATGCATCTTTAGTGGTTGAATCCTTTGTACGTAGCGAAAGCATGGTAGCGATTAAAATTTTATAGGCATCTTTATTTGTTTTAATACTTATTTCTGTAATTATAGGCATTGGCATTTCACGAGTTACTTTGATAAGTTCTTTCATTATAGGATGTATGTCGTTGTTATTCATAGATTATTTATCGGATACTTTTAGTCAAATAAATACCAGAACTTGGATGTTCTTTTTACAAATGGCTTAAGTTCGTCATATGTAAATTTTAAGATAGTAGTTCCTTTGACATAAGGTGCGATTTCATATTGATTGAAAACGAAATTGATTCCAGTTTTGCTCACATAAAAATTATTATTAAGCCTTATATTTTCAAAGTCGATGTATATTTCAGAGCTGCCATCTGCATCTTTAATTAGTTTTTCACGCATTAATTCTATTAAGCCCGAGTCATCTATTCTATAAAATAAATCATCTGTTTTTTTATTTAATAAATCTCCAGTTTCTAAGTCATAAACCAAAGGAGTTATAATTGTGTTTCCACGAGGAGTGTCGCCTGAATACTCGAAGTAGTTATTTTTTAATGATATAATTTTATTGTCGATATATTGCAGACTATATGTATTATAAGAAGCATACATTTTTGATATTTCTGTCTCATTACTATTTTGGTAAGTATTATAGAGAGGTAGTTTTTTATAGTCTTCATCAAAGGTGTCTAATTCTAATAGTTTTTTATTTATTATATCGATACCAGCTATTTTTTGAGGATTATATATTTGAGGTAGTTGACTTAAAATATTAAAATTATTTGTTTCAATTTTTTTTATTTTTGTTTGTATAAATTGTATAATGCTATCGTCTGAAGGTTTGGTTGTGAAGTTTAAAACTGTCGAAAGTTTTGCATCTTTCCATTTTCCTGAAAATTCTAAATTATTTTTTATAGTGCTATTTAAGAAAGCAGTAGTTTTTTTATTTCCATTTTCTGTGATGGTTTCTTTAAGTAAGACATTATTTTCATTACCCAATATTCCATTTTCTAAATATAAAAAATTGCCGTTTTTGTTATAGTAATACTTGCCATATACTTTTTTTGTATCTTTTTCGATTGTTAGATATACTGTAATAGGAAATGTGTCGATATCGCCTTCTAAAATATAGAGATTACGAACAGATATATTAGTCTCATAAGCAAATAAATTTATATTACTAAAGATAGTTAATAATATAATAGTTAAAGATACAAGTCTTTTCATAATTTCCTTATTTCATATTATAAAGTTATTGCAGTATTTAAATTTTATAAGACTACAATAACTTAATAATATTAACTTCTAATTATTTAGCTATATAATTGATTATACGAGCAAACTTTTCAGCGACCAAAGCAGCGCCACCAATAAGTCCTCCATCAATATTCGGCATATTAAGCAAGTCATCCGCATTATTTTCATTCATGCTACCGCCATAAATAATTATAGTATTTTCTGCGAAATTCTTACTATATATAGACTCAAGTGTTTGACGTATAGTTTTATGTACAGTATCAGCATCTTGAGGAGTTGCAGTTTTTCCAGTGCCTATAGCCCAAACAGGCTCATACGCTAAGATAACATTTTTAGCCATTTCTTCACTTAAGCCATCATAACCTTTTTTTGTCTGATTATTAACTATGTCATTAGTGATGCCTTTTTCTCTCTCTTCTAAAGTTTCACCAATACATAAAATAGGTTTAAGTCCTGCTTCAATAGCCGCTTTTACCTTTTTATTTATAAGTTCGTCTGTCTCTAAAAATATTGTTCTACATTCAGAATGCCCTAAAATAACATATTCACATCCAACACTTTTAAGCATGTCTGTAGATATTTGTCCTGTGAAAGCACCCGATGAAGCAAAGTACATATTTTGAGCTGCAAGTTTGATATTTGTAGATTTTAGAACTTTGTTTACATCACTAAGCGTTGTGAAGGTTGGTGCTACAATAATATCTTTATCAGTAACATTTTTAACTTTTTCCAAGAGGTCACTTACTAGTTTTATTGCCTCTTCATTCGTGTTATTCATCTTCCAGTTTCCAGCGATAAATTTTCTTCTACTCATAATAAAAAGTCTCCTTAATTTTTAATAAACCTAAACTAATCATAAAAAATAAGCCTAAGATTTATATATCTTAGACTTACTTATTTATTCAACTTAATTGTTTTAAATTAAAAGTTTTTATTATTGCCCAGCAGGAGCGTCTGCTTCAGTAGTGGGTGTTGTTTCTTTTAATTGTTTTAGAGAATCCATAGCGGCACTTCTAATAGTAGAATTAAATGTTGAGTTTTGTGAAACTTCAAGTAAGTCTGCCAATGCTGCTGTGTCACCTATTTTACCTAATGCTAAAACAGCCTCATAAACTACCGACGGGTTTGGTGCTAGTCTTAATCTTATAAGTATTGATTGAGTAGCTTTTTTGTTTCCAATTTCACCTAAAGCGTAAATAGCCATAAGTAAATTTGGTGTAGACTCTTCGCTATATAAAAGCTGTGATAAAGGAGTTACGCTAGTTTCTGATTTAAGAATAGCTGCAGCTTCAATAGCTTTATATCTAACATAAGCGTCAGAATTTTGAGAGCTATAATCAGATATACCGTAATATATATATCTATTGATGATGTTTAATGCGTTTTGATTGTCAGCACCTTTTTTAGATAATACTTCAAGTACAATTCCTTTAACTTCAGGGCTTCCACCCTCAATAGCTTGTTCTAAAACATAATCACTCTGTGTAGACAAAGTCTCCATAAAGTTTGCATTCAATTCTGATTTTGTGATAGTAGAGTTTGTTGTGCTTTCTTGTGCGAATACCATATTAACTGAGAATATGAGCATAGCAAATACTATAAACAATTTATTTAACATAATTAAATCCCCTTAAAAATAAGTGTTACTTTAAAAGGAATATATCATTATTGATTAATTATTGCAATAGAAGTCATCTTAAATATTTAATATATTTGACTTTTTTCCTTTTTGTGCTATAATGGGTGTTAAAATAATTTTAGAGGGTAAAAATATGATTGAGTTAAGTTTCGAGGATATTTCCTACAAACTTGAAAGTGATGAGAATTTTATAGCTTTTTTGAAAAGAATATCTAAAAAGCCAGCAAATAATATTGTAGCTATCAGATACAATGGTTCACTTGTCGACTTAACCTGTACCCCAACTGAAAATGGTAAAATTGAGCTTATATCTACAGATACTGTGGAAGGGCTTGAAATACTTAGACATTCGGCTAGTCATTTGATGGCTCATGCTGTAAAACGTCTTTTTCCTAATGCTAAACCTACAATAGGGCCTGCCATCAAGGACGGCTTTTATTATGACTTCGACTGTGAAACTCCTTTTACTGAAGAGGATTTACCTAATATTGAAGCCGAGATGAAAAAAATAGTCAAACAAAATATTTCTGTAAAAAGAAAAACTATGACTAAAAAAGAAGCTATTGATTATTTTAATTCATTGGGCGAAACTTATAAAGTAGAAATTATATCGGCAATAGAAGATGAGACTGTCTCGTTTTATGAACAAGAAGACTTTATCGATCTTTGTAGAGGGCCACATGTTCCTTCAACAAGCTATTTAAAATGTTATAAATTAATGTCGGTTGCGGGTAGTTATTGGAGAGGGGATTCTAATAATAAAATGCTTTCTCGAATATATGGAACTGCATTTGCTAGCAAGGAAGATCTTGATAATTACTTAGAGCGTATGAAAGAAGCTAAAGAAAGAGACCATAGAAAATTGGGTAAAGAATTAGATTTATACAGTTTTCATGAGGAAGGCCCGGGTTTTCCTTTTTGGCATCCTAATGGAATGGCTTTGTACAAGGCTCTTGAGGTATATATTCGCGAGCAGAATGACAACTATGGTTATGATGAGGTGAAGACTCCGATAATATTAAATGAAAGCTTATGGCATAAAAGTGGGCATTGGACTAACTTTAAAGAAAATATGTATTTCACAAATATTGACGATAATGACTATGCAGTTAAACCTATGAATTGTCCTGGTGGGCTTCTCATATTTAATTCGAAAATAAGAAGTTATAGAGATTTACCTTTAAGAAATGCTGAGCTTGGACTTGTACATAGACATGAACTTTCTGGTGTTTTGCATGGGCTTTTTAGAGTTCGTTCATTCACTCAAGATGATGCTCATATTTTTTGTACACCTGAGCAAATGAAGTCTGAAATAGAAACTACTATCGAATATACTCTTAATGTTTATAAAGCATTTGGATTTAAGACTTTCGATATTTTTGTAGCAACTCGTCCAGAGAAATCGATAGGCACTGACGAAGAGTGGAGCATGGCGACAGATGCATTATGTGATACTTTGAAAGGGCTTGATATCGACTTTAAAATTAAAGAAGGCGAGGGTGCTTTTTATGGCCCTAAAATTGAGTTTAATATAAAAGATGTTCTTGAGCGTAATTGGCAATGTGGAACTATTCAAGTAGACCTTTCTATGCCTCAACGTTTTGAGATTGGGTATGAAGGAAGTGATGGTAAAAAACATACACCGATTATGATACATCGTGCAATCTTTGGTTCGCTTGAACGCTTTATAGGTATACTGGTTGAGCACTATAATGGGAAGTTTCCTTTATGGTTATCACCTGTTCAAATAGGTTTTGTTAATGTACTTAAAGACGAAGAACAACTTAATAGAGTACATGAAGTTGCAAAAAAGTTTAAAAATATGGGGTTTAGAGTCGATATTAACGATAGTGATGACAATTTAGGATCAAAAATTCGTAAATTTCGCTTGCAAAGAATGCCATACACAGTTATAATAGGAGAGACCGAGTGTAAAAGTGGAAAGGTTTCACTTCGATCACGTTCGGGTGAAGAATATAAAGATTTGGATTTGGATGAGTTATTAGAAAAACTTTTATCAGAATCTAAGAGGAGAATGAATGATTCTATTTTTTCTACATGAGGTAGAGTTTTAAATGGCAACTACTAATAGAAGAGATACTGAAAAAATTAATCAGTTTATAACAGCAAGTGAAGTTAGAGTTGTACATGATGAAAAAGGGCCACTGGGTGTAATGACTACACAGGCGGCTTTGGAACTTGCAAGAGCTGAGGGTGTAGACTTGGTTGAGATAGCCTCGAATGCATCACCACCTGTATGTAAATTAATTGATTATGGTAAGTACAGGTATGAGTTGCAAAAGAAAAACAAAGAGGCTAAAAAGAGGCAAAAGATAGTTCATCTTAAAGAGATTAAGATGCGTCCTCAAATAAGCATACATGATTATAGCTTTAAAATGAAACATGTTAGAGAGTTTTTATCTTTTGGCGATAAAGTTAAAGTTACTATTATGTTTAGAGGTCGTGAGATGACTCATACCGAGTTTGGACGCGACTTGGCTAATAGAATTATTGCTGACTTGTCTGAAGAGGCTACAGTTGAGAAACTTCCTAAATTGGAAGGTAGAAATCTCACCACTGTTTTAAACCCTATAAAGGTTATAAAGCCTGACTCTGACGATGAATTACAAGAATAGAATTTACTTTTGAGCCCACTTAGACTGTCTGTACTTATCCTATAGATAGATTAAAAAATAAAAATGTTTAAGCGTTTTATTAAATACTTGAAGGAAATGAATTATGAAGAATAAAATGAAGACGAAAAGTGCTGCTAAAAAACGTTTTAGAATATCGAAAAATGGCAAAGTTAAGTATGCACATGCTTGTGGAAGTCATAACTTCTCGAATAAAAAGCAGAGTAGGAAGCGTAAATATCGAAAAGCCGTTATTGCTGATTCTACAAATGCGCCAGAGGTGGCTAGAATGCTTCCTCATGGTAGACCTTAGTAACGAAGGAGATTTATAAATGAGAGCTGTTAGCGGAATAGTAAGAAAAAGAAGAGTAAAAAAGATACTTAGAATGGCTAAAGGCTACTATGGTTCACATAGTACGCAAATGAAGCAGGCTAAGGAAGCTGTTATCCGTGCCTTGAAATATAGTTATCGTGATAGACGGCAGAAGAAACGTATGATGAGGCGTTTATGGTCGTTGCGTATTAATGCAGCAGCGAGGCCTTTAGGTTTGTCATATAGTAGACTTATAAACGGTATGAAAAAAGCAAATATTTTAGTTAATAGAAAAGTTTTATCTAACTTAGCTATTTACGATATTAATGCTTTCGCGGCTATTGTCGAGGTAGCAAAAAAAGCATTGGTTTAAAGTATTGTTCTTTAGCATATTTTAAAAGTCTCATATATTATTTATGGGGCTTTTTTTATATAAAAATTAAATAGGAGATGGTTATTATGAAAAAAATTATAGGATTTTTATTGGTATCTGTTTTTATTTTATCGATTGTCGCATGTTCTAAAAAGAAAACAGAAGAAGAAGAAGTGCTTTATGTTGGAACTAATGCAGAGTTTCCTCCATTTGAGTATTTACTTGAAAATGATATTGTTGGCTTTGATGTCGATTTAGTCAGTGAAATTGCTCTTTTAATTGGTAAAAAAATTGAGTTTAAAAATATAGCATTTGATGGACTTCTTCCAGCATTACAAGCTAAAAAAATTGATATTATTATTGCAGGAATGACTGCAACTGAAGAGAGAAAACAATTTGTTAATTTCTCTGACAAGTATTATGTATCAAAGCAAGCTATTTTAGTTGCTGCAGATAATACTACAATTGTAACTTTTGACTCTTTGCCTGGAAAAAGTGTTGGTGTTGTTTTAGGTTATACTGGAGATATCGCTGTAAGTGCTTTGTCTGATGTTGACATTAAAAGATATAACGGAACTTCTGAAGCAGTTTTGGCACTTAAAGCAAATAAAATTGATGCTGTTGTAGTTGACTCAGAGCCTGCTAAAAATTATTCTGCACAGAATCCAGAAATTAAAATGTTAGTTTCTGACCTTATCGAAGAAGAGTATGCTATTGCTTTGAGAAAAGATGAAACTGAATTACTTGATCAAATAAATATTGCTTTACAAACTCTAAAAGATAATGGAACTTATGACGAGTTGGTTATTAAGCACTTTAAATAAAAATATTTAAATTATAAAAAAAAGGCTTCTTAAAATATAGAAGCCTTTTTATATATAGATTTTACTTCATTAATAGACTATTCATACGCTTAGCAAAAAGCATAGGGTCATCTAATTTAATTCCTTCTAATATACAAGCCTCATCATACAAAAGCTCGCTATATTCCTTAAACAAATCGGAAGATTTATTACTATCAAATTCATTTTTAATTTTCTCGAAAATAGGATGTTTGATATTAATTTCTAAAATTCTTTCAGCCCCCATTCCAAACATATCTTGGCCGCTTTCAGCAAGAACTTTAGCCATATTAAAAGTCATAGAACCTTCACGGCTCACAAGACAAACAGCACTCTCAGTTAGTCTTTCACTTTCAGTAACTTCAACAACTTTAGTCTCTCCCAAAACTTCTTTTATCGCATTAAGAATATCATTAGTTTTGGCATCAATAATCTTTTCTTCTTTTGAATCACTATTTTCGAAAGATCCTTGTGACACAGAACGTAAAGTTTTACCGTCAAATTCACGCATTGTTTGAACCATAAACTCGTCAACTCTATCCATAAAATATAAAACCTCATAACCTTTAGTACGAAGATTTTCTAAATGAGGCAATTTTTCTATAGAAGCTGAATCACTACCAGCTGCGTAATATATAAATTCTTGACCTTCTTTCATTCTCGATACATATTCAGTAAGGCTAGTGTGGTCATCTTTATGTTCAGATGATTTAAATAATAATAATTTAGAAAGAGTATCTTTTTTATTAAAGTCTGAATATATTCCAACCTTTAAAGACTCACCGAATTCAGACCAAAATTGTTCATAACTCTCACGTTCATTTTTTAACTTTTTTTCAAGTAGTTCTAAAACCTTTTTTTCAATATTAGAAGCAATCTTTTTAAGTTGTCCTGTATGTTGCAGAACTTCACGTGATATATTGAGTGAGAAGTCAGGTGAATCGACTAAACCCTTAACAAATCGCAAATATTCAGGCAATAATTCTTTACATTTACTCATAATAAAAACATTACGACAGTAAAGATCAAGACCTCTCTCATTGTCAGGAGCTAGAAAATTAAATTGAGACTTTTTAGGCAAGAATAAAAGAGCAGTATACTCAATAGTGCCTTCAACTTTTGTATGAATAACTTCGAATGGATCTTGATAATCATGGAAATGTGCCTTGTAAAAGTCATCATATTCTACTCTTGTTATATCATTTTTATTTTTCTGCCAAATGCTCACCATAGAGTTCATAATTTGGCTTTCAAATTCTTCTTTGTCTTCTGGTTTTTCTTTAAGTTTTGGCATATCCATCATTATAGGATAGTTTACATAATCAGAATATTTTTGTATTAATCTTTTAATATTATATCTGTCGGCATAATTTGAGTCTCTGTCATCTGCATCAAAATCTTTCAATTTCAAGATTATATCAGTTCCTCGTTTGTCGATATCTCTTTCTATTTCTTCTATTGTATAAGTGCCATCCCCAGTGCTCTGCCAACGCACACCTTTGTCTGAGTCAACACTTCTAGTTTCAAGAATAATGTCATCAGAAATCATAAAAGCAGAATAGAAACCAACGCCGAATTGACCGATTAAGTCGATGCCAGAGTCTTTACTTTCGTTTTTATCTTTAAGTTTGTCTAAAAATAATTTAGTTCCACTGCGAGCAATTGAACCTATATTACTTATAACCTCGTCTTTAGTCATACCAATTCCATTATCTGAAATTGTAATAACTCTAGTTTCTTCGTTTGTAGAAATAGTTATTTTAAGGTCATTGATATTTTTATATTTATCACTTTTTGTAATAGATTCAAAACGAGCTTTATCTAAAGCATCGCTTGCATTTGAAATTAATTCTCTTAAGAATATCTCTTTATGCGTATAAATCGAATGAACCATTAAATTAAGTATTTCTTTTGTCTCAGCCTCAAAACTATGAACTTGCTTTTCTGACATATTTTTAATACCTCTCTCATTATTTTTTTAGAGTCATCATTTTATAGCAAAAATATTTTTTTTACAAATTTACTAGACTATATATATTTTATTTATATTTATCTATTAAATAATCTTGACAAATTACTTTAAACATGCTTTAATTTTCATGATATGTTAGTTCGATAAAACAAATAGTTACAGGAGTTACTTATGATGAAAAAAATTATGTTTTTGTTTATTTTCGTGTTCGTTGTGTCTTGTGGTAGCAAAGAAGAAGTGTCGGATGATATGGTAGTTATGGCTGATGACAGCGATATGATGATTGATTATGATTCTATGGATATCATTACAGAAGGTTTAATGACACCAGAAAGTGTTAATGTCTACAATAATAAAATGTATGTAGGAAATTTGGGTGATCCTAATCTTCCTGGTGATGGTTATATTATTGAAGCTAATTTAGACGGATCTTCACCTAAAGTTCTTTTCAAAGGAATGCTCGATAGCCCTAAAGGTTTCGATTTCATTTCAGGTAACTTAATGGTGATTGCTGATCAAGTTAATGATGGATCAATGCCTGGTAATATAGTTTTGGCTGATATTTCTACTGGCGAGATATTATCAAAAATGGAAGTGGCTGATTCAAAATTCTTGAATGATATTGTTATGATCGATAATAAAACTTTAGCATTAACTGATACTGGGGCTTCAAAAGTTTACACAATTAGTATTGATGAAAATAATAATATGTCACTAGATGAAATTGCTAGCGGTGTTGTTGGTGCTAATGGAATCTATTATGACAATGGTATGCTTTACGTAGCGGGTTCTACTTTTGGTGGCGACGCTAATGGTGGTAATATATATGCAATGTCTGTTACTGGTGATAATTTGGAAGAAATGACAGATACAGTTTTAGGCACTGGTGGTCTTGACGGAATTGCTATTGATGATAATATGCTTTATGTTTCTGATTGGGGTAGTGGTGAGAATATGTCTGTAATATATGTTATTGATTTAGATGATATGTCTATGCAAACAATAACAGGCGAATTCACTTCACTAACTGATTTCGACTTAGTTGATGGCGTTATCTATACACCTGAATTTTCTAAAAATAAAGTTAAGAAAATTACACTTAAATAATTAGTATTAAATATTTTTATATTAAAAGTCTGCTTTCTTTAATTTATAAGAGAGCGGACTTTTTCTTTTTTAGTGTATATTTTTTTACAAGCACACGAGAAGCACAATCAAGCGAATTGTCAGCATATTCAATATCATCTTTAATGTGATATGCAAGGCCACCAACCATCGCAGCATTATCTGTTGTATATTTCATTTGTGGAAGATAGGTATTAAAGTCGGTGCTGTTTGAAAAGCGTTCTCTTAAATAACTATTACAAGCGACGCCACCTGAAAGAGTGATATTCTTTATTCCTGAATGGTCACTATATTTTTTTGACTTTATATAAAGTGGTTCAATTGCACTAATTTGAAATGCTAAAGAAATATTTTCAAATGTTTTCTCAAAGCCTTTTTGCAAGTATTTATCCGTTTGATATATACAAGCAGTTTTAAGACCACTATATGAGAAATTATATTCATCAGCTCCACTAAGTAATATAATAGGATATTTAATTGCATTTTTTTCGCCACTTTGAGCAAGCTTATCGATTACAGGACCACCAGGATATCCTAGATTAAGATTTTTTGAAACCTTATCATAAGCCTCACCAACAGCATCATCAAGAGTTGTACCTATAACTTTATATTGTCCATGAGCTTCAACTAGAGTGATTATTGTGTGTCCGCCTGAAACAACCAATGCAATATACGGAAATTCTATATCATTTGTGAGATGAGGTGAATATATATGAGCGGCGATATGGTCGACTGCAATTAAAGGCTTCTTGGTTGAAAACGAAATCCCCTTAGCCACACCCACACCCACCAAGAGCGAACCTATAAGCCCCGGTCTATTTGTTACAGCAAGTGCATCAATATCATTTAGAGATAAATTACTTTCTTTTAATGATTGATCTACCAAATAAAAAATAGATTCTAAATGTTTACGTGCAGCAATCTCAGGAACTACCCCCTGAAATTCTTTATGAAACTCAACTTGTGAGCTTAAAAGTGAACTTAAAACATTATTTCCATTTTCTACAATAGCAACTGAAGTGTCATCACATGATGTATCTATAGCAAGTATTTTCATATCTCTAATCCTATTATTTATCTTCGAAAGATTTTTCTTTTTTTTCTTTGTCTTTTAAATAAATAAAAGTTTCAAGAATTAATACAGCAGCAATTAAGTCGCTACTATTTTTTTTAGTTTTTTTAGACTTCCCACGGAGTATTATATCAGCTTCTTTTGAAGTTCCAAACTCATCGACAAATATGATTTTGCAATTAACACTTGTTTCTAGCCATGCAGCAAAGCGTCTAATTTCTGCACACCATTCGCTTTCAGCACCACTGTTTGATAATGGAAGTCCAAAAATGATTGTGTCGATATTTTTTTCTTCTATGATATCCATTAAAGCACGTTTAACTTTTTTAGGATTAGTTTCTTCGATACGTTTATGCGGAAATGGAATATTTATCTCCAAATCTAAAATTGCTGTACCTGTTCTTTTTCTACCAAAATCGACTGAAAGTATCATATGTATTATATCTACTCACTTAAATTTTCCATATTTTCTTCTATAGTAATTATATCATAAATATTAAAATTATGATTATCTGACTTTATATAAGCAACATCGCTATCAACATTTCGAATGCTATTCACTTTTGTGAAGTCTAGAGTATCACTTTTGATAAATAATTCATAATTGCTGTCTTTCATATTTAAAAAACTATTACCAATATAAACTAATTCAGTATTTAATGAAATAGTGTTATAAACTCGCACCTTTCCATATTGCCCATCTAAAGCCTCAACCATGCCTAAAAGTCTTCTACCTTTCAAGTATGATTTAAGCGTCGGTGTAATTTCAGGCTCTTGATGTTTACCAGTAGTATAAAAACCAGTATCGCTTTCACGGCGACTTATAGTGCTTAGTTCATTAATATAATTTCGAATATCCTCATTTTTTAAGGCTTCTTCATAATTTTCTACGCCAACTTCTTCGAGCAAATCTAAAAGTTTTCGATATACACGCACAACATTTGCTACATAATATACACTTTTCATTCGTCCTTCAATTTTTAGAGAATCGATTTGAGCCATCTTCATTAAATGTAAATATTCTGCCATTTGTAAATCTTTCGAGCTTAAAATTGTAGAATATTCGTCATGTTCTTCAATTTGCATATATTCGCCTGGGCGAGTTTGTTCTTCTATATAATAAGATTTAAATTGCCACCTGCATACTTGTGAACAATCGCCTTTGTTGGCATCTCTTTTATTTAGATAATTAGAAAGTAAACATCTGCCAGAATAAGACATGCAAACAGCACCATGAATAAAAGTTTCAACTTCAAGGTTGGTTTTTTCTTTTATCATTTGAATCTCATCGAGTGAGACTTCACGTGCCAAAACAACTCGAGAAGCTCCAAGGCTTTTCCAGATATTTAATGCATAGCTATTCGTTATATTCGCCTGTGTGCTCACATGAAAATTGGCATTTGGTATATTTTCTTTGACAAGTGAAAGCATACCTAAGTCGGCAATTATGAAAGCGTCAAGCGGGATATCTTTTATTTCTTGTAGATAGTCTATTAGTTTTTCAACATCATATTCGTGTAAATAAGCGTTTAATGTGAAATACACTTTTTTGTTCATATTATGTGCATATTCAACCGATTCTTTTAAATCGCTAATGCTGAAATTATTATTTTGATTTCTTAAATTAAAAACATCACCACCAATATATACAGCGTCAGCTCCATAGTTGAGTGCGACTTTAAGTTTTTCTTTATTTCCTGCGGGTGCTAAAAGTTCCATTGAGGCATTATATATCAAGTGAGATAAATTATCAATAATTTTACAATTGATTTTTATTCAATATAAATATAGATTATAGAATCAAAATTTATTATTCGAAGGTTTTACATGAATGTTTTAAAATATTTTCCGGGCATTATAGTAACTCTGTTTATAGCTATTGTGGCTATTTTTATCAGCAGTTTTATTCCAATGCATTTAATAAGTGGCAGTGTATTTGCTCTGCTTTTAGGAATGCTACTTAATCCTATAATAAGTAAATATAATATAACAAAAGTTGGAATTGGATTTGTATCGAGTAAAATTTTAAAGCTTTCCATAATATTAATGGGGCTCACTTTAAGTTTTACGCAAGTTCTTGAAGTTGGAAAATATTCTTTATTTGTTATGTTTTTTACATTAATTGTCGCTTTTGGTGGCGGTTATCTTTTTGGCAAGCTCTTTTCGATGGACTGGAAGTTGTCATCTTTAATTGCGGCTGGCACTGGAATTTGTGGGGGTAGTGCTATAGCGGCAATTGCACCGACAATAAATGCTCGTGCGAAACATGTAGCATATGCCATTTCAGCTACTTTTTTATTCGATGTTTTAATGGTTATATTATTCCCAATTATGGGCAGGTTTTTTAATATGTCGGATATCGGTTATGGACTTTGGGCAGGAACGGCAGTTAATGACACTTCGTCGGTTGTCGCTGCTGGTTATGCTTTTTCAGATGCGGCTGGTGGTTATTCTGTTATTGTGAAACTTACTCGCACGCTTTCTATTATTCCGACTGTTTTAGTATTTGCATTTATAAATATGAAAATGAATGATAGTGATGAAGTGAAAAAAGTTAGTATAAAAAATTTGTTTCCATATTTTATAATATTATTTTTAGTTATGGTAGCAATTAAATCGACAGGCATTGTCTCTGAAAGTGTTAGTAATTATGCTTCTGATATTTCTAAATTTTTAATGGTTATGGCATTGGCATCTATTGGTCTTAAAACTCATTTTAAAGAGCTTGCAATGTCGGGATATAAACCGATGCTACACGGGTTCATCATTTCACTTTTAGTTGTAGTCGTTGCTTTTTTAGTTCAGATGCTACTTGGGCAATTATAAATTCTTTAGAATTTTACTATTGACACTGCCATTTTAATTTTTGCGACTACTGGATCTAGGAAAAGAGAAGTAGCGTTGTTGCAATTAAAAGATATGAAAACAAATGAGGCTAAAATATTATTTATAAAAATAAAAAGCCCTGATATGTAAATATTCTACCGATTACAGTTAAAGCCATTAATTCCTTGTTGTTCTCTTGTGCTTTAATAGCTCAAACAACACTTTTGATATCTTTTTATTTGCCATTATTTTATCAATTGAATTATAAATCTAATTATAAATCTAATTATATTATCATCTAAAAATTATATTCCACATTGTTTTTAGATTAGAAAATAC
>CAMQVF010000032.1 GCA_947038115.1 uncultured Spirochaetia bacterium | reverse complement strand
CATGTTGAGGATTTGCTTAGTAAAAATAAAAATTGTAAAGAGTATATTAATTTTTTAGGTGCGGGTTGTTGGCAGCATTATGTGCCTGCTATTTGTGATGAGATTAATTCTCGAAGTGAGTTTTTGACAGCTTACGGCGGTGAGTCATATAATGACGCTGGACGTTTTCAAGCACTTTTTGAATATCAAAGTTTAATGGGTGAATTGGTTGATATGGACATTGTTAATGTTCCTACCATGGACTTTGCACAAGCTGCAGCGACTGCTCTTAGAATGGCATCGAGAATTACTGGTAGAAATGAGGTTTTGATTCCTGAATTAATGAGTGAAGATAAATTCATGGTAATTCATAACTACTGTTCGGCTGATATTAAATTTGTTAAAGTTGGATATAACAAAGAAACAGGGCTTTTAGATATTGACGATTTAAAGTCAAAAATATCTGATAAAACAGCAGCAGTTTATTTTCAAAATCCATCTTATTTAGGGTTTATAGAAACTAATGGTCAATTGATTAGTGATGTTGCTCATAAAAGTGGTGCTATAAGTGTTGTTGGTGTTGATCCAATTTCTTTAGGGCTTTTGGCAACTCCTAGTGAATATGGTGCTGATATAATTTGTGGAGAGCTTCAGCCTCTGGGCATGCATATGAATTATGGTGGCGGACAGGCTGGGTTTATCGCTACTCGAGATGAAGAAAAATATGTGCTAGAATTTCCTTCAAGAATTTTTGGTATTGCTCCAACTGTAGTTGAAGGCGAATATGGCTTTGGTGATGTCGCTTATGATAGAACTTCATTTGGTCATCATCGTGAGCATGCTAAAGAATATGTTGGCACGCAAACAGCTCTTTGGGGAATTACCGCAGGGGTATATTTAGCAACTATGGGCCCTGAAGGCATGAGAGAAGTTGGCACTACTATAATGGAAAATTCTCATTATGCTATGCAAGAGCTTACGAAAATTAAGGGTGTTGAATGTAAGTTTAAGTCTTTGTTTTTTAAAGAATTTGTGCTTGATTTTAGTAAGACAAATAAAACGGTAAAAGAAATAAACAAAGCGTTATTAGATAAAAAAGTTTTTGGTGGTAAGGATTTATCTTCTGAGTTTAAAAGCTTGGGGCAATCTGCTTTATATTGTGTTACTGAAATTCACACTAAATGCGACATAGATAAATTAGTAGTAGCACTAAAAGAAATTTTGGGTTAGATAGGAGATATATATAATGAAGAAAATAGATAGAAGTTCTAAAGTAAGAAAGAATTTTCATCAGGCAAAGTGGGATGAGCCTGTAATTTTCGAACTCACCCAAAAAGGGGAAAGAGGGATTTTAGTAGCCAAAGCTAGTAAAGAAATAGTAGCTCAAGTGGGTGATATTGTGTCATCACTACCAGCATCTATTAAAAGAAAAGCAAAATTAAATTTACCTGAAATATCACA
The DNA here is from genome assembly GCA_947038115.1 of uncultured Spirochaetia bacterium. GTDB lineage: Bacteria > Spirochaetota > Brachyspiria > Brachyspirales > Brachyspiraceae > CAMQVF01. Next base: position 15,514 of record CAMQVF010000032.1, on the reverse strand, counting down.
ACCGAGAATTGTAAGACATTATATTAGACTTTCACAACAGACGCTTGGTGCGGATGTGAATATTGAGATAGGTCAGGGAACATGTACGATTAAATATAGTCCTAAGGTTAATGACCAATTAGCAAGCCATGATAATATGAAAGCTCTTCACCCTTTACAAGATGAAGATACTGTGCAAGGTATATTAGAAATTATGCATAGCACCGATCTTTATATGAGAGCTATTTCTGGAATGTCTAAATTTTCATTTCAGCCGGGTGGTGGAAGTCAAGGTGTTTTGCTTATGGCTTCATTACTAAAGGCGTATTTGGAAGACAAGGGAGAGGCTGGCAAGCGTGATGAAATTATTACTACAATTTATTCACACCCTTCAGATGCGGCAGCTCCTGTAATGAAAGGCTTTAAGATTATAAATATTCCTCCTGATAAAGATGGGTATCCAGATTATGAGGCATTTAAGGCTGCAGTAAGTGAGAGAACAGCTGGTTTCTTTGTTGCTAATCCAGAAGATACTGGGGTTTATAATAAGCATGTTCTTAAGTTTACAAAACTAGTTCATGACAATGGTGGTTTATGTGGATATGATCAGGCTAATGCAAATGGTCTTTTAGGTGTAACAAGAGCTAAGGAAGCAAATTTTGATATGTGTTTCTTTAACTTGCATAAAACTTTTTCTACTCCTCATGCTTGTAGTGGCCCTGCTGTTGGTGCTACTGGTTGTACTGAAGAGCTTGCGAAGTATTTACCGGGCCCTTTAGTTGACTATGATAAGACTAATAATAAATATTTTTTGAATTATACTAATATGAATGATGAGTATAATATTGGTAAAATAAGATTATTCCATGGAGTTGCTCCAGTAATTTTGAGAGCTTATGCTTGGATAAGAAGTATGGGGCCTAATGGTTTATACGAAGTTTCTAAAGTGGCTGTTTTGAATAATAATTATATGTTTAAAAAACTTATGGAAGTTGACTGTGTTGACGCTCCGTATATTGAAGGCAAACAGAGAATTGAGCAGGTTAGATATACTTTCGAAAAACTTTTCTTAGACACTGGAGTATCTAGCGCTGATGTTCAAAGAAGAATGATGGACTTTGGTATGCATTATTGGCAGAGTCATCATCCATTTCATATTGCTGAGCCTTGTACATTAGAGCCGACAGAGACTCCTTCTAAAGAGGATTTGGATGAGTATATCGAAACATTGAAATTCATATTTAATGAAGCATATACTAATCCTGAAATTGTCAAAACCGCACCTCATCAAAGTGTATGTCATCAAGTGGATGAGTCGGGTATGGATGATCCTCAAAAGTGGGCAGCTAGTTGGAGAATATATAACAAAAAGTATAAATAAAAATGATAAAATTAGCTCTTATAGTAAACCCTATTGCTGGTATGGGAGGCAGTGTCGGTCTTAAAGGTACTGATGGTGTTTTGGAAGAAGCCGTACTTAGAGGGGCATTACCTAAATCGAATATGAGATGTAAAACCGCTTTAGAAGAGCTTTTATCAGTAAAAAATAATATACATATTGTTACATGTAGTGGAGAAATGGGTGAGAATATTGTTAAAGAATTAGGCTTTGATTATTCTATAATATATTCAGTTAAAGACGATTCAGCTACATCATCATTTGATACTATGTCTGCTTGTAATAATTTTTTACAGGCAGATGTAGATCTTATCATATTCGCAGGTGGAGACGGCACAGCTCGTGATGTTTGTAGTTCTATTCATGATACTAAACTTTGTATTGGAATTCCTACGGGAGTTAAAATACATTCGGAAGCTTTTGGTATAAATCCTAAATTGGCTGGTTCTTTGATAAAACTTTATGTTGAAGGGAAGGCTAATTTGCAAAGAGAAGTTGAGGTTGTTGACCTTGATGAAGATGAATATAGAAAGGGTAGAATATTTTCCAAATTATATGGCTATTTAACTATTCCTTATGAACAACGTTTCATGCAATCTAAAAAGGCAGCAACTCCAATAAGCGACAAAGAATCGCAATATCAAATAGCTTATGAAGTTATATCTGAAATGAAAGCAGATACTTACTATATTATAGGCCCTGGTTCTACTAATAAAATTTTGATGGAAGTATTGGAGCTTGAAAATACTCTGATTGGGGTTGATCTTATATTCAATAAAAAACTTGTTCAAAATGATTTAACAGAAACGGATATATTAAAAGTTTTAGATAATGGATATCCAGTCAAGTTAGTGCTAACGCCTACGGGTGGACAAGGTTACTTGCTTGGACGTGGAAATCAACAAATAAGTGCCAATGTTATTAATAAACTCAGAAAAGAAAATATAATAGTAGTGGCCACAAAGCATAAATTAGCTTCTTTGTCTTTGGATCATCTATTAGTCGATGTTATAGATGAAGAGACTAACAAGTATTTGGAAGGATATATTAAAATAATCACGGGGTATAAACAAGCGGTAATGTGCAAAATAGTTTCGTAAAAATTAATTGAGAGTATAGGAGGACATTATGAGTGAGAAAAAGGAGAGTCGAACTGGTGTGTTGATTTCATTTTTGAAGTTTACACCGATTATCGTGTTTGCGCTTTTAGTCATAGTATATGGTCTCGATTTGCTTGTGGCAGCACCTATGGCTACTTTTGTTGCATTAGGCGTTGCGATGTTTGTTAATAGAGAAAACTTTAATCAAGTTTTTGATAGAGGTATAGCATCTGCTAAAGAAATTGTTATTGTATTTTTTATATTGATGTTTGCCTATGCGGTTGCTGAATGTTTTATGGCGACCGGTGTTGGTGCTTCTACTATTAATTTAGCATTGAATTTTGGAGTGTCTGCAAAAACAGTGGCTGTAACTGGGTATTTGGTAACTTGTGTTTTATCACTTGCTACTGGAACAAGTTGGGGTACTTTTGCTGCTTGTGCTCCGATATTTTTATGGCTCAACTATATTGTTGGTGGGAATTTAGTTCTTACTTTAGGTGCTATTGCTGGCGGTTCTTGTTTTGGTGATAATATTGGATTTATATCTGATACAACTGTTTTAAGTTCAGGGCTTCAAGGCGTTGATATATTTAAAAAAGTTAAGCATCAGAGTGTATGGGTGGGACTTTGTGTTATCATCACTGTTATAATTATTTCTGCTGTTAGTTTTAATTATCCTGTAGTTGTTGGAGACCCAGCTGAGGCGATAGCGTCTATTCCAGCAGAGTCTTTAATTGCTTTACAAGAAGAACGACCTGCGGCTGTTTTATTATTACAACAAGTTTCAGATAAAGTGCCTGTTTATATGGTAATCCCTTTATTTGTTGTCATCATTTTAGCTTTCACAGGATTAAACACGATGATTTGCTTGGGAGGTGGCATGATATCCTCGCTCATCTTTGGACTTATGGCTAAAACAGTGACAGTCGATGTTTGGTTAAACACATTATTACTTGGAGGCTTTAGTTCCGCTGGGTCTTGGTCGATATGTATGATGATGTGGGTTTCTGCTTTTGGTGGAATTATGAATAGTATGAATGCATTCGCACCATTGGCTAATTTAATTGCGAGAATATCTACTAAAGTTCGTCATCTTATGGGATGGAATGGCGTTTTATGTTTGCTTGGAAATGTTGCTTTGGCAGATGAAACTGCTGAAATCGCTACTATATCTCCTATAATTAGAAAAATTACTGAAGATAATGTCGAAGCTTCTGAAGAGGATATGTATGTTCTTAGACTTAGACTTGCTACTTTTGCTGGCACTTTAGGTGTTCATGGTTCTCAACTTATACCTTGGCACTCATTTACAGTATTTTTTGTAGCTATTGCTAATACAGTTTACCCGATTCACGACTTTGTTCCACTTGATATTATTAAGATGAATATAATGTCATTTGTGGCAGTGGGTTCTATATTAATACTTACATTCACAGGATGGGATCGCTTCATTCCTTTGTTTAAGTTGCCAGCTGAACCTAATGTTCGACTTAAGAAAAATATTTAAATAAAAAAATACCCCACTTTGTTGTTATAACTTAGTGGGGCTATTTTATCATTTCAAATTAAATATAATTTTACTTTGCTGTTAGAGTACCTTTAATGATTGGGACTGAACCCATCATTGTTATACTTAGTTTATTATTTCCAATACTAAATGTATAATCAACACCTTTTACAGTATAATTAGCTTCTGTTGCACTTGTTGCTTTATCAAATTTTAATGTAAACCCACTATTTTCTGTATATTCTTTACCATCGTTACTAAAATAACCATTGTCAGTTCCAAGAAATATTATTTTTTTGCCCTTCACCGTGTCTAAAAACGCAGTATCTTCTGGGCTATCAGCAGAACAAGCGACCATAAGCACTAAGATCAAACCTAATAAAATTAATCCAATCTTTTTCATAAACGAACTCCTGAAATTTATTTTTGAAACTTAACTTTTTATTATTTAATAAAGAATTGTAGTTTATAAGAATTTAAATGTCAATATAAATTAGTGTTTTTATTTTATGGTTGATTTTAATATTTTAATACATTATAATTAAAGATTGAAAATATTTTGACAAAGTAAAAGGGGATATTAAAATTATGCATTTGTAGTATGAGTAGACATTATGCATTATAATAATTATGAAATCGATATTAAAAAGTATTTTACTTCAAGGGAAGGCTAATCTTGCGACTCTTAAACGTAAACATACTAAAAGTGAAAACGAAAAATTTAGATTCGATAGGCTTATTAATAGAGCTCATAAGCTGGGCTATATAATAAGGTCAGAAGGTCTTGTGAAAGTTACTAAAAAAGGGAAGGATTTTACATTAATTCCAGACATTGACGGAGATAAACCGGGTTTTAAAAAGGCAAAAATTAAACCTTCTCTTCATATAGATGCTAAAAATGCTAGAAATGATGCGAGAATAGTTGCGGAAGCTTATAAAATTCCCATCATATTTAATTATAAATCACGTAAAGAGGCTGAAAGTTATCCAAAGAATATAGACGATATTGCTCTTGAACATGATAGACTCGACTTGAGAGATTTAGACACTGTAACAATCGACGGGGTTACATCGAAAGATTTTGACGACGCTATCAGTATAGAAAAGCAAGGTGAGAACTATAAAATTGGTGTTCACATTGCTGATGTAAGCCATTTTGTAAGCCCAGTTTCTGCCCTCGATAAAGAAGCTCGAAAGCGTGGAAATAGCGTATATTTAATGGATACTGTTTACCCTATGTTTCCAGAGGCTTTGTCGAATGGACTTTGTTCATTGAATGAGAATGTAACTAGGTTCACTATGACTGCTTTTATTACTATCGATAAAAATGGAAATGTGGTTGATAGAAGTTTTCATAAATCGGCAATAAAGTCACGAAGACGTCTAACTTATGATTATGTTCAAGATATAATTGACGGCGTTGAGCAAGATGAAGACTGGCTTAAAAACATGCTTGATTTGGCAAATGAGTGCAAGGTCATTCTATCTAATAAAAGATTTAAAGAGGGTAGTATCGATTTTAATTTTAAAGAAATACAAGTCGACCTAGCTAAAGACGGAAACCCTAAATCTTTTTATTATGCGGAACGTAAAGAAAGCCATAAAATAATTGAAGAGCTTATGCTTTTAGCTAATTGCGAAGTGGCTAGAAGGCTTTCAGCGGTTGATGGTGCAATTTATCGAGTGCATGGTGCTCCTGATAATGAAAAACTAGATATATTTGCGACAATTGCTTTTAACCGAGGCTATAAAGTAGAAAAAAATAAAGAAGGGCTAATCGATTTTAATAAAATTATAGCACAAGTGCGAGATAAACCTGATGAAAAACTTGTTCTAACTCTTTTACTCAGATCAATGCAACAAGCTATTTATGACACACATAATCTGGGGCATTTTGGGCTGGGTTTTGATTGCTACACTCACTTCACTTCGCCTATAAGAAGATATACCGATTTGCTTGTTCATCGAATGCTTAAAAATGAAATATCAAAATCGAAAGATGTTAATAATCAAGAACATAAAAAAACAAAAAAAGAACCTATAAAAAAGATTTATACTAATGCAGCTCTTTGGTGTTCAAAAACCGAAAGAGTAGCCGTTGAAGCTGAAAGAGATTTGAGAAAGATTAAATCGGTTAGATTTATGAAAAATAAAACAGGCGAACAACATGAAGGTATTATCAGTGGGGTTGCTCATTTTGGATTTTTTGTAGAGATTTCTAAGTATGGTATAGAAGGGCTTATTAGATATGCCGACATGCGTGGAAATTATATTTATGATGATAAAGAGCAATCGGCTTATTGTCATGAGGCAAAAAAGAGATACACCCTCGCGGATAAAATTACTATTACTGTTTTAAGAGTTGATGTTGAAAATTTATTCGTAGATTTTTTACCTGTATAGTAGCATTTAGTTTTTTAGGTTGATTTTTTATGTGAATATACTTATAATGATAATAGTATGTTTACTTAACTTAAGGGATACTTTTAGGCATGGAACAATCCAAACATGATCTCGAAAGAGGTATTGCATTATGCAGAAATGAAGATTATAAAGCTGCTATTGAAATACTAAAAAATATATTTCAAACTGACAATGATATAGAATCGGGGTATTACCTTGGTTTGTCTTATGCTCAAATTTTTGACTATGAGAAGGCTTTATCTATATTTGATAATATACTTAAAAGGCTTACAGATCCTCTGCGTATCATGCAAACTCATTTGCTTTTAGGTTATATTTATACTACAAAAGAGATGTATGATTTGGCTGAATTTGAACTTATAGAAGCGACCTCTATTGGTGTTGATAATCCGCAAGCATATTCTGCATTGGGTTTTGTTTATTTTAAGAAAGGCGACTTTAAAGGTGCTTTGGTTAATCTGCAAAAAGCGATAGAGCTTAATCCTAAAAATGCTAATGCTAGAAATACTTTAGGTTATATACTTGCTGAAAATGGTAATTTAGATGAGGCTATAGTGCAAGTTAGAAAGGCTTTAGAAATTGATGAAAATAATCCTGCCTATTTAGATTCTCTTGGCTGGGCTTATTTTTTGAAAAGTGACTACTTTAATGCTCGGCGTTTTCTACTTAGAGCATTTGAGTTAGCTCCTAATAATAAAGATATAAAAAATCATTTAATAAAACTCGAAGAAACGTCTCCAAACAGAAAAACATTAATTACATAATTAGGACTTAATTTTATGAAAAGAAAAGCCCCTTATATACTTCTTTTTGCTACTCTCATCACAGCTATTTCTCTTTATGGGAATTATGGCGTAAATATTATTGGTGATGTTAGTGTTTTACGAAATGGTTCTACTAGTAGTATATCAGATATTTCATCTATAGAAAAAAATGATATAATTACAGTTGCACAAAATAGTGCTTTAGAAATTAAAATTAACAATATCTACTATTATATACCCCAAAATACAAGCGTAAAAATATCCGAGAATGTCGAACTTTTGTCTGGCGTTTTATATGAAAGTAAAAGTAAGTTTGATTCTTTAACAGAGTTTTTAGAATATGATAAAATGCTTAATATTTATGCATCTCCTTATCCATTTAATACTGGCGAGGTGGCTTCTGTTTATATATCGCATAAAAATAAACTTGAAATATCAAAAACTTCTTTGACTGCTGATGGCTATCCAATAATGCAATTTTATAAACTTGATGAGCCTAAAGATGAGAATGTCTATAGAAGTGTTTTTGGACTTCATATAGGTTGGCAATTTAAGTCTTTGCCGTTTAAAGCTCAGATTAAAATGAAAAAAGGAATTAAAGCATCAGTTTTGATTGATATGGAAGTCAATACTAAACCACTACCTGAACGCCCAAAGCAGATTAAGGGAGTGAATAAAAAAATGACTACTATACTAGGAAATAAAGCTAAGTCGAAAGCAGAGAGAGAGCTTTTACATGGCACTGTTTATACTAAATATACACCTAAAGATTATATAAAGTCAGAATATTTAATGCCTGCAGTTGGTAGATACTCATCAGACTATGGTGCATTTCGTGGCTATACTGCAAATTATGCACGTTTCCATGAAGGCTTTGACATTGCAAATACAACGGGTTCTCCAATATATGCTGCTAATGATGGAATTGTTCGTATTTCGCAAGAGCTTTTTGTACGTGGAAATTGCGTGGTGATTGACCATGGGCAGGGTGTTTATAGTAGTTATTTTCACATGTCTAAACTTATTGCAGAAGAAGGGGATGTCGTAAAAAAGGGTGAACTTATAGGACTTATAGGCACTACTGGCATGTCGACAGGGCCTCATCTTCATTGGGAAATGCGAGCAGGAAATGTTACATACACACCTTTGAGTATGCTTGAGAGGACATTTAATTTTGACAAAGCTACGCTTATTCTATTAAGATAAGGTTTTTAATTATGTATTATATTGGAAAAAAAGCCTTATTTAAACCTAAAAATATTCATTCTATTGAGCCTATTTATATTAAATATTTAGATACTATAATAGCAATATCATTTACTTTTCTTTTTTTATTTGTTTTTGGTACGAATAGACTTATAAAAGAAACTAACATATTGAATGTTTGGAGCAAGTCGACTACAAGTATAGATAATCCTTTAATTGATAATAATTTAAATATTATTGGTAAGTTTAAACATAATTTTGCCTATCGTCAAGGAAGCTATTTGCATTATTATGACGAGCTTGGATACACCACATATTTTACAAATTTACAAAATCAAGACAGAGTAAGTATTGGAAATGACGGCTATGTTTTATATAAAAGGCTTGGACGCTATAACGAAGCATATAGTAAAAGTGGTTTCATTTTATGGAGAACTAACACTAGTGTTTATCCTGAAGTCTCTAAATATAGCAAAACTATAGTGAATCATTTAAGCGATAATTCTGTTATACAGATGATTGACTGGAATAATAATATTTTAAGTGATCGCATTTTGTTTGGTGAATTTGTTACAGACGGTGCTTTTGCTGATGATACTGGTGACTATGCTGCCGCTTTTAGTAGTGGATATATAGCATTAATTGACAGAAACGGTGAAACTAAATTTGCTGTGTCGACGATATTGAGCGAGATTAATTTTGTTAAATCTATAGCTATAAGTGAAGAGGGTAGTTTTATCGCTTCATTAAGTGGAATACGACCAGAGTATTTGACGCTTTATAAAAAAGATGGTGGAACTATTTGGTATAAAGAGACTAAACTTGATAGGCGTAGAAATATATCTATAGGCTTGAGTGAGCGTTCTATGCTTTTATTTATTCCTCATATTAATGAAGTTTATGTTCATTCGGTTGCTAAGGGTAGTATTTTAGATAAAATTGATATATCAAAATATAATATGTCAGACCCGACGACGATGAAGTTTGATTCATCTGAAAATGATACAATCTTCTCGCTTTCAAAAGATGGCAAAAGTGTTGTTATAATTTATGACAATAATAAAAAAGAAATTGTATTTGAAAAATTAATCGATGCTTGGGTTTATGATGTTTCTATATCGAGTGAAGGTGATGAGTATTTGATTGTAAGTGATAAATTTATATACACATATAAAAGGATTTTAGTTTAATGAAATTAACAGTTTTAATAAGTGTTTTTTTATACGGACAAAATGCAACTAAAGACGATATAAGAGTTACAAGCACATTTGGGGAATTTCGTGGCGATCACTTTCATAATGGAGTAGACTTCGGTGGCAGTGATAAAGAAATAACGCCTGCGAAAGATGGAGAAATAGTTTTTTATTTCGACCAAGCTACAGACCCTACAAAGCAGGTTTTTGGCGTTGGCAGTCTTATGGTAATTGATCATGAAGACTATATCAGAAGTTATTATTATCATATCAAACCTAATTCGATTAAAACCAATTTTGCAAAAGTTACTGAAAGAGATGTTGTCGCACTCACTGGAAATAGTGGACGTTCGGGTGGTGGGCATTTGCATTTGACTATAGAGAATATGAGAGATGGCATAGTTATTGATCCACTTGATTATTTAGGCATCAATAAAAATTCACAACAGTCGCCACTGATAGCAGGTATTTATTTACGTACAGAGACAAGTCTTATACAAATTAAAGACAGAATGCCTTTGCGTTATAGCGGAAATACTAAGCTATTTGTCAAGGCTTATGACTTGCTTGGTTCTATTCCAATGGGGCTTAAGAGAGTGAAAATATATATTAATGATGAGGTTAGTAGAGATTATGATTTTACATATTTTACTAAAAAAAATAATACTTATTATATAAATCCAGATTATGCTTTTGAAGATGTTTATGGCGTTGATCCTCATTATTATAGGGGTGGCGAGTTTTATCCTCAAAGAAAGCTCTATACATTTAAAGCGGAAATTACAGACTATGATGATAAAACTGTTGTACTTGAGCGAAGTGTATTGTTTAGATAATTTTTAATATTTTATATTCATTGTTTAATGTATTTATAGTTAGTATTTTATTTTGCAAAATATCTTTTTCTTTGTTTATAATTTTCATACATTCTGAAACTTGAATTGAAGCTATCAATGCAGGCATGAATGATGGTATATAGTATTTTTTTTCGACTTCTTCTTTATAATTTTTATATATTTTTTCTAGTGTATTATCATTGGGCATTATAGTCGACACCATGCCGTAAAATTCTCTAATACTACCATATATAAACGGTATATTTAATTTTGAACAAACACTGCTTGCTAATTCTCTTGATTTATAATTATCAAAACCATCAATTACTATATCAACATTTTTTAATATATCATAAGCATTTTTGTCATTGAACTCTTCTTTATAAGAATTTATTTCTATATCGTTAGTAATTTGTCTAATTCGTTTCAAAGCTTCATCGACTTTATTTTTACCGATATTATCGATTTTTGAAATGATTTGTCTGTCAAGATTAGAATTATCAATTTTATCTTTATCTATTATAGTTATTTTTTTCACACCCAAACGAATTATATATTCGAGAGCATATCCACCAAGGCCGCCAAGTCCTAAAATCGCCACATGTTTGTTTTCTAAATTATTATATATCATAGTTTTAATATATTATTTTTTATATTTAATATCTATATAAATTTAATTTTCTTTTGACTTTTTATTACTTTCGCTATATGTTTCTTTGTTTGATGGTTAATTTTTAATTGTAGGTTTTATTTTATGCTTAAAAGAGTTTCGATAGAAGAATTTTTGAATATTAAAAAAGATAATAAAAATATAAAAATAGTGGATGTTCGTTCAAATGACGAGTATCTTTGCGGTCATATAGATGATGCATTAAATATTGAATTATTGGATAATGAAGAAAGAAAGATAGTCGGCACAGAATATAAACAAGTTGGCAATAGTTCTGCTGTAATAGTTGGTCTTGAAATTGTGTCAAAAAAACTGGTTTATTTGTTTAAGTCGATAATTAGTTTGGTGGATGAAAATAATAGTATTTTAATATATTGTGCTCGTGGTGGCATGCGTAGTCAGTTTGTTTCGAATATTATATCGATGTATGGTGTGAATGTTTACACTTTGGATAAAGGTTATAAATCTTACAGACGGCATGTTCTAGATTCTTTCGAAAAAAAGTATAAAATTATTATTTTAAGTGGCAAGACTGGCAGTGCTAAAACATTTTTGCTTAAAGAAATAAAAAATCTAAAACAACAAGTTATTGACCTTGAAGGATTAGCCAATCATAAAGGTTCAGCATTTGGTGCAATTGGTGAAGATGAACAGCCCACGCAAGAGCAGTTTGAAAATAATTTATTTAGAGAGCTTGATATGCTTGACATAGATAAACATATTTGGCTTGAAGATGAAAGTTTCTTAATTGGACGTAGAGCTATTCCAAAAAGTCTATTTAATCAAATGTCTAATTGCGATGCTTGTGTTGTTGTCGATGTTGACGCTAGTATTAGAGCTACACATATTTCTAATATTTATGGTGTTTATGATAAAAATCTTTTGGCAGAGGCTATAATAAAAATAAAAAAGAGACTTGGCTCTGAAAGAATGAAAGAAGCTTTAGATTATCTTGAAAATGATGATATATATAATTGTGTTATGACTTTACTTTATTATTATGATAAATCGTATAGGATGAATGTTTGTGAAAATATTGTAAATATTAAATTAATTGATATGGATTTTGAAGCTAATGCTCTTAGTATAGTAAAAGAAGTTGATAAATCTAATTTAAGATAAAAAGTCATCTAAGAATTTTTGAAAGCCTTCTATGACATCGAGATAAAACCATTCCTCATAGTCGATATGGCATAATTTTTTAACATTCAAAAAATAGTCGTAAAGCATAGAATATTCGGATGTGAATGTTTCTTTCCATGTTTCTTTGGCAGTATCTTCGACAATTATATTTTCACATACTAAAATAATATATCGAACCTCGCCAGAGTTATGATCTTCAGTCGAGATGACAAGCTCTATATTCTTATCATCTATGTATATTAATTGGTCTCTTATATAATTCGTATTGTTTATTATTTCGCCTTGTTTAATAAGCTCTTCTTTGTTATCAATTTTATTAACTGAAAAGCATGATACATTCTCAAATTTTACTTTAAGCATAAATTTTTTGCTCAATTTAATATCTGGTGTTTTTTTACTTATAATAATATTAGCGAGCATAGTTGTCGCTTTGTCTTCAATTTCTAGAGTATATGTTTTATCACTCACATCAATTGAATTAATAGTTGATCGATATAATTGGCTTAAACCTATATAATTTATTGCCTTTCCAAGTCTTTTTTTATTTGAATTTATAAATATTTTATAAATACTTTCAGATATATAGTTGCTTTCAAATATATCTTTATCTAATATTTGTGCGTTATTGTCTGAACGGGCTTTATATTGCTTATTGAATTCCGTTTCGTATATGCTTGGCGATAACATTGGTGCCAATTCGTATAGTTTTTTTTGTTTATCTATTTGCATAATATTTAATGTATCGGATTTAATAGTCTTAAAGTATAGCTTAAAGTATTGCTATTAAATTATTACATATATATAATGTAAGAAAGTTTTTATTAATTACTTTAAATTTTGGAGGTTTTTTATGTTATCTAAAGAAATGTACGAACAATTAAATATACAATTAAATAAAGAGTTTCTCTCTGCTAATATTTATTTCAACATGGGGTCATGGTGTTTGAAACATGCTCTTAAGGGTTGTGGTAAATTTTTGATTCAGCATGGTTATGAGGAACTTACTCATATGCAAAAAATGTTTGACTATATCAATGAAACTGGTGGACAGTCAATTATTAGAGCATTAGAAGAGCCTATAAGTGATTTTGATAGCATTAAAGATGTTTTTGATAAAGTTCTTGCTCATGAACGATATGTAAGCAAGTGTATTAATGAGCTTACAAGTATTGCTCAAAGTACTAAAGATTATGCTACATTTTCTTTTCTTCAGTGGTTTATTACAGAGCAAGTAGAAGAAGAGTCTTTGTTTGGAGATATTGTAGACAGACTTAATATGCTGGGCGAGCCAACTGGTCAGACTTTGTATATGTTTGATAAAGAAATTGAGTCTTTAATATCTGTAGTTCCTAGTACAACAAAAGAATAATAATTTTAATTTATATAATAAGTGATTTTGAATGATTTTTAAATTTTTATCTAAATTTTTTAAGAAAAAAATTAAAGATGACACTATAGATGAAGATGTATCGTCTGATTATTTTAATTTAGATAAATCATCTACATATGAGATTAAAGCTATAGGTCTTACAAAATATTATGGCCGAAGAAAAATCATCGAGGATGTTTCATTTAATGTTCGTCAAGGTGAGGTTGTCGGTCTTTTGGGTCCTAATGGCGCTGGCAAAACTACAAGTTTTTATATTACTGTAGGTTTTGTTCAGGCGACTAAGGGTAAGATTTTTCTTAACGACCTTGATATGACGAATATTCAAATGCATAGAAGGGCTAAACTTGGAATAGGCTATCTTCCACAGGAGGCTTCTATTTTTAGAAAGCTTTCGGTTGAAAATAATCTTTTATCGATTTTAGAGTATAATAAAAATTTAAGCAATAAAGAGCGGATGGCTATAGTTGATAGGCTTCTTAGCGAGTTTAATATCAACCATGTTCGAAAACAAATGGGCTTTACTTTGTCAGGTGGTGAGCGTCGTCGTTGTGAAATTGCTAGAGCTTTGACTGTTAATCCTAAATTTATATTGCTTGATGAGCCGTTTGCGGGCGTTGACCCCATAGCTGTTTTGGATATACAAAGTATAATTGCGACATTGAAAGATAAGGGGCTTGGAATACTTATAACAGACCATAATGTTCGTGAGACTTTAAGAATTACAGATAGAGCTTATATTATGGGTCAAGGTAAAATTTTGGTGTCGGGTTCGCCAGAAGAAATTATTAATAATCCACTTGCTCGTAAGATTTATTTGGGGGATAATTTTACAATGTAGTCTTAAAATCTGCTAAGAATACTTTTATAATATATTGACTTGTTTGCTAGTATTTGTTATAATAATAAAATGGTTAATAATACTGACTGCTTAAAATTTGACAAGCTAGAAAGTTCTATATTGTTGTATATAGATAAACATTTACCAGAAAGACGTGCTCATACTTTAGGCATGCGAAATGTGGCGTTACAACTTGCGTCAATTCATAAAATCGATTGTTATAAAGTTTCACTTGCTTGCCTTTGCCATGACTTAGGACGATGTCTGCCTCTAAGTGACATGCGTGAAATTATAAAAAAATACTATAATATTAACATTCCAAGTTATTATAATACAGGTTTAGCACACTGTTATGTTAGTGCTATAATTGCTGAAAATGATTTTTCGATTACAGATGTGGAAATTCTCAATGCAATAAAAAGCCATACAGTAGGGCATGCTGAAATGACTATATTTGAAAAAATTGTCTATGCTTCTGATTATTTAGACCCGACAAGAGGGCTTGAACAAACTATTTCTTTAAGAGAAAATATTTTGAATGATTTTGATTCCACATTTATTGAAATTGTACTTGACTCTATAAAATTTATTATTTCTAAAAAAGAATATTTAGCAATCGAAACAATTGAACTTTATAACTCAGTTGTAATTAAAAATTAATTAATATAAAATATAATCTAATAGTTTGTTGCTTAATTAGATTTATATAAGGATTTTATTTAATGAGAAAAGATATTTTTAAAATTGATAATAATGATAACGCAGATATGAAAGAAGAGTCGTGGCGAATATTTAGAATAATGGGTGAATTTGTTGAGGGCTTTGAGCATATGGCTCATTATAAAAATGCCATTTCAATTTTTGGAAGTGCAAGAACGCCTGAAGATCATAAGTCATACAAGTTGGCATATGAAACATCAAAACTTTTATCTGAAAATTCTTACACTATAATTACAGGCGGTGGCCCTGGTATAATGGAAGCAGGAAATAGAGGTGCTTATGACGCAGGTGGCGACTCGATAGGGCTTTGTATAGAATTACCATTCGAGCAGACGACCAATCCGT
>CAMQVF010000031.1 GCA_947038115.1 uncultured Spirochaetia bacterium | reverse complement strand
ATTTAGATAATAATTTAGATAATAATTTAGATAATAATTTAGATAATAATTTAGATAATAATTTAGATAATAATTTAGAATCTGTACCTGCTATAGAACAAGAACCTGTACTTAAAGTCATCAAAAAACGAATTTTAATAAGGTCATTAAAGAAAACTGAATTAGACTTATCGATATATGGGGCTAGAAGAAGAGGAAGAATATATGCAATGTTTGCACTCTACTCTTATGACATGAATGCAAGACAAGTTCCAATGTCTGAACTATTACAATTTAGCTATGAAGACAAAGCAATTGATGAAAAAGTTTTAGCTTTTGCCAGAGAAATTATTGTAGGGACAATTGAAAACCTTGACTTCATCGATGGAAAAATTATTGATAATTCAAAAAATTGGAGCTTTGACAGAATACAATATGTCGACAGAGCAATTATAAGATTATCTATATATGCTCTATATTTTCAAAAAGACATCCCTAGATCAGTTGTTATCGATGAGGCTTTAGAAATAGCTAAGATATTCAGTGATAAAGATTCATACAAGTTTATTAATGGAATATTAGATGGAAACAAACAAAACTAAAGTAGGTCGGAAATATTTTAGTGCAGATAGAAATCTAGTATTTATTATCTCATTTGGGCTTCTAGCATTTGTATGCGTTGTAGCCATTGCTATAGGCATTTCAGAGAATAAAATAAATATCAAACAAAATACAGAAGATGAGTATAGTAAGGCTTTAAATGCTTTTAATAATAAAAACTATATAAAATCGAAAAATATTATCTATAAAGAAAGAGCCTTAGCCGTTGACCCTAAAAAACAATATGAGTCGACAGTGCTACTTGGAAGAGTCTATTCTAAAATGAAAGAATATGACAATGCACTTGGGGTTTTCTACTCAGTAACCAATTCACTTTATAGCGATGTAAATTTATCGTATTATTTGGGGCAGTGCTATTTCGACATGGGTGCTTATGACATGGCAGTCGAAACATTTGAAAATACATTACAAATAGATGAAAATCATATTCCTACATTGCTTACACTTGCTAAGTTTTATATGGATAGAGATATACTTGTGCTTGCGAAGGCTTACTATTCCCGTGTAAATAATCTAACTATAAATGATGAGGCAATTTTTAATTTAGGAGTCATCGCATTTGAAGAAGGTCTCGATGATAAGGCTTCTCGAATATTGAATGATCTTGTCAAAAAAAATAGTAGCGAATATAGCCAAAAAGCTTCTGGTGTTTTGGGGGATATTTATATTCTTGATGGCGACACTCAAAATGCAACTAAGATGTATTTAAAAAGTCTTTCAAGTGATAATTTAAATAAAGATATTGTTAAGCGTTTAATTTCTATCTATGAAAAAGAAGATGATTATGAAAGTATAAAATATGTCTATAAACAAATATTAAAAAAACATCCCCGTGATATCGACTTTATAAAACCATTAGCTAAAATTTATATGAACGAAAAAGACTATGATAATGCTTTAACATATTATGAAAGGCTTTATCGCATAAGTGAAGATGATGATATCTATGAAACTACAAATCTACTAGCCAATGCCTACTTCCAAAATAATAATCTTAAAGAGGCTTATAAATATTATAAAAAAATAGCTATGGCTGATAAAGAAGATAGCATTTATAAAAAAGCAATAGAAAGGCTTGGAAATATAGCATACTCTCGCAAAGCATTTACAGTTGCATTGAAATATTATCAAGACCTTGTTGAAGTTGAAGAAAATAATGAAATATTTTTGCCTAGACTCGGTGAGCTAGAACTTTATTACGGGTCAAAAACAGCAGGCATCGACTTGCTTATTCAATCGATTGAAATAGAAATGGGCAAAGCTTTCCCTGCTAGAACACTTGCGATATACTATGAATCGATAGGGAGTATTCCTAACTCTATAAGATATTATCAAAACACACTAGAAAAATATCCAAATGATAAAGAAAGCATATTAAGGCTTGGACTTCTATATTATAAAATTAGAGAATACCAAAGTTCATCCGAATTACTTTATATATCTGCCTATGACAATGAAAATAATCCATTAGTAAGAGAAAAGGCTTTATACACATTGGCGTTAATGTCTGAAGAAATTAGAGAATATGATGATGCTATAATTTTTTATAATAATCTAATCAAAATAAAACCAAGTGTCAATAATTACACATCATATGCATCTTATTTATATAGAAGGCTCGATTATAAAAATGCCATAATAAATTATCAAAATGCGCTAAAAAACAATTCTGATAGAAATATTTCTTTTGATATTCATTTAGGACTTGCTAAATCATATTTTAGAGACAGTGATTTAATAAGTTCAGAACAGCATTATAGAAAAGCATTAGAGTATAACAGAGGAAACTCGCAAGCAACCGAAGGCCTTAAGCAAGTTTTGATAAAAAAAACCTTGATATATTAATGAACATCTCCCCAACTCTCACCTCGATGTATTTCTACTAAAATTGGAACTTTGAAAGCCAGAGCATTTTCCATTGTCAATTTCACAAAATCTTGCACTTTTTCCGCTTCTTCTTTAGATACTTCTATAACTAATTCATCATGAACTTGCATAACTATTTTAGCAGTCTTAAAGTTTTTTCTAAATTCAGAATCTATTTTTATCATTGCAATTTTTATTAAATCGGCAGCGGAGCCCTGAATAACTGTGTTTACAGCCATTCGATTAGCCTCGTTACGAACCACTGCATTACGAGAATTTATTGTAGCCGACAGATTACGCAAACGTCCAGAAATCGTTCTAACAACTCCACTTGCTTGAGCCTCTGAAACAACTTTTTCACAAAATGGGCTCACTTTCGAATAAGTATTAAAATAACTTTTTATAAATTCATCCGCTTCTTTGCGTGTAATATTAAGTTCTTTAGAAAGTCCGAATGCTGTTTTACCAAAGATGATACTAAAGTTAATAATCTTCGCGACATTACGCATAGTTGATGTTACATGTTTTTCACTCACCGAATATATTTTCATAGCTGTTTTTTTGTGAATATCTTCATTATTATTAAAAGCAGTTACAAGATTATCATCTTCAGAAAAATGTGCGAGCATTCTTAATTCAATTTGAGAATAATCGGCAGCTATTAAAACATTGCCACTTTCAGGCGTGAATGCATTTCTTATACTACGCCCAGCATCACCTTTAATTGGTATATTTTGCAAATTAGGTTCAGACGATGAAAGCCTTCCAGTCGAAGTACCAGTTTGATTAAATGACGCATGAATACGATTTGTACTTTTATTTACAAGCGTAGGCAGAACATCTAAATAGGTGTTTTTAAGTTTTGCATATTTTCTATATGTCAGCATATAAGAAGCTATTTTATATTTTTGTGAAAGTATTGTAAGAACTTCTTCATCGGTAGAAAATCCCGTTTGTGTCTTTTTTATAGGCTTGATGCCCATTTTATCGAAAAGCACTTCAGATAATTGTTTTGGCGATTGAACATTAAATTCAAAACCTGCCTCGTTATAAATACTTTTTTGACTAGAATCCAAAAGAATAGAATATTCATTTGAAAGGGACAAAAATTTATCTTCACTAATATGCACGCCATTAATTTCTATTTGTGCTAAAACTCGCACTAAAGGCATTTCAATATTAAAAAATAACTTATTCAAATTAAGTTTTGCGATTATGGGTAATAAATACTCATAAAGTCTGAATGTTATGTCAGCATCTTCGCAAGCATAATTAACAACATCTTTAATATCAACATCAAGCAAAGTTTTTTTTGCATTATCAGTTATATCCGAATATTTAATTGTACGATACGACAAATAATCAAGTGCTAAATTATCCATGCTAAAACTATAGCCCGTAGAATTTACAACATACGCCGCTATCATTGTATCAAAATACATATTTCCAAATTCATAGCCTATAGCTTTAAGCATTTTATATTCATACTTTAAATTATGACCTATGATTTTTATATCAGCATTCGAAAGTGTTTCAAATACTTTTTTTATAGATTCTTCTATATTAATATTACTACGACCACTCAAATCGAGGTAAAAAGCCTCAGAAGCTTTAACGCAAAAAGAAACACCAATAATTTTATCATAAAAATTACTAAGCCCCGTTGTCTCGAAGTCGACACTCACAAGCTTTCGAAGTTTTATCTCTTCAAGCAAGTTATTAAGTTCTTTATCATTTTCAATTAAATAATAACTAACATCTGTAACTGTATATTCTTTTTCTGATGTTTTAACTCTTTCTTCTTTTAAAGTGCCACTAAAACCAGTACTTTTAATATAAGTATTAACTTTACCTCTTATCTGATGAAGCTCTAGTTCACCCAATATTTTTTCCACATTTTCATAAGAATTAATTCGCTTCTCAAATAATGAATAATCAATCTCGACTGGCACATTAATCTCTATCGTCGCTAATTTATAACTCATATACGCATTATCTTTATCTTCAACAAGCTTGTCTTTAAGCTTACCTTGTATCAAGTCGATATTATTATAAATACCGTCCATGCTACCATATTCTTCCAAAAGTTTTAATGCCGTCTTCTCACCCACCCCACGAACACCGGGGATATTATCTGAAGCATCTCCCATTAAAGCAAGCAAATCCACTATTTGATTAGGATAAACTCCCCTTTTATCTTTAACTAACTTAGTATCATACTCAACTAAATCATTATCACGAGTGCTTGTAACAACACTCACATTATCATCTACAAGTTGCAAAATATCTTTATCAGGTGAATATATAATAGTTTTAATATCATTTTCATTATTTTTAGACGCAAGCATACCTATAATATCATCAGCCTCATAATTATCAACGACAATACGAGCAATTCCCAAAGCGTCCATTAATTCATATAGAACAGGAATTTGAGCCTTTAAATCATCAGGCATACTACTTCTATTTTCTTTATACTCAGCATAAATATCATTTCTAAATGTTTTACGAGACGAGTCTAAAGCTATCGCCACATAATCAGAATTATAAGTATCAACAAGTGAAAAATAGGTTCGTAAAAACCCATTAATTGATGACACATTAAAACCCTTTGAGTTTAACAAAGGATTCTTCATAAAAATAAAGTGATAGCGGTATAAAATTCCAAAAGCATCGATAATAAGAAATGTCTTTTTCATGCTTTCATTATACTATATATATTTTTTATGTCAAAAATCCGTAGATATTTATAATTAGTATATAAATTTGAAATAATAAGCTATATAAGATATAATCTATTTAAATCAATTAATTTATGACCTATAAGTTGATTATTTGAATTAACAATCCGATAATGTTTTGTATTACTAATTAAAGAGAGAGAGTATATAAATGAGAAAAATAGACAGCCTTAGATTTAAAATACCAGCGCTTATTGTTGGTTCATTATTCGTAATAATGTTCGGTTTTATTACAATACCTGCGTTATCTTCTGTAAATGCTTCAAAGAAAAAAACAGTAGAAAGTTTTAGTAATATAGCAAAAGCATATGCAGCCACATTAAATCTATGGGTTCATCAAGCTGTTAATTCAGCCACTCAGTTATCCAAATCTAACACTCCATGGGGAACATATTTGTCTGACAGAACCTATGAATCTGGAATTCTAGCACAAGATACACTTCAAACTCGAGCAAATGGTAGTAGCCTTTTTCAGGGGCTATATATTATGGATATGAATGGTAATGTTCTAATGGACTCATTTGGTAATAAATTAGTAGACTCTAATTTTTCATGGAGTCAAACTTCTGCTTGGAAGAAGTTCGTAGATAACAATTATGAATATTCAGTATATGAGACAGATACAGCATCTCCTGTTGTTCCGGGTCAACGAAATATAAATATTATAGTTGCTATAAAAAACCCAAATACAGGCGAAGTGGTTGGAGCTCTAGGAGTTACACTTGATTTTTCATGGTTTATGAAAGAGCATATATACCCAGTCGAAATACTTAATACAAAAGGACATGCCTTTATAGTGGATGTTAATGGTGATTTTATAGCGGATCCATATCCTGAGCATGTGAGAAACCCAATAGTAAAAGGAACTCCTTTTCAAAATAATATCTTAACTTCAAAACTGGATGTAAATTCTTTCATAGCTAAATCACCATTTAGTGGCAAAAAAAACGTAACAGCAACAGCTAAAGAAAAATATACAGGCTGGACTCTCGTAATAAGTGTTGATGAAAGTGAATTATTCGGAACAGAAATTATTATGACTTTCATCATCCTTGGTGGAACTTTACTTTCAGCTATAATTGGAATTACTATTATTATACTTTCAATAAATAGCATTCTAGACCCACTTGCTGTAGTACAAGGTCATCTTATAAAATTATCAAGAGGCGATTTAACTTGGACTGTCGACCCAAAGATAGCAGCAAGAAAAGATGAATTTGGAATTATAGCGGCGGCAAAACAAGAAATACTTGATAAACTTGGAAGCACTATTAAAAATGTTGTAGAAACAGCAAATCAAGTGAGTACGCTTGCAAGTGAAGTCGCTGAAGGAAATAGTGACCTTTCAAAACGTACAGAATCACAAGCAGCAAGTCTTGAAGAAACAGCAAGTTCGATGGAAGAAATATCATCGACAATAAAGTCATCTACAGAATACACTATTAGTGGTGAAAAGATGATGTCTGAATCTACAAAGTCAATAGATGAAGGTGGCGATATAATATCAGCTACTGCTAAAAATATAGAAGAAGTATATACAGCAAGTGAGAAAATTACTGCGATAACTAAAATTATTGAAAATATAGCATTCCAAACTAACATTCTTGCTCTTAATGCAGCGGTTGAAGCAGCAAGAGCTGGCGAACAAGGTCGTGGATTTGCTGTTGTCGCAAGTGAAGTTAGAAATTTAGCACAAACAACACAAACATCAGTTAAAGATATTAAAACTTTAATTGAAGATGTTAATATGAAAATTAAAGAGGCTACAACTACTTCGCATGAATCACAAAAAATATTTGAAGATATTAAATTAAAAATAGAAGATACTTCAAAAATTATGAAAGATATAAGCTCAACTGCTATAGAACAATTAGCAGGTGTTGAACAAGTTAATAGAGCGGTTACTGAAATGGATCTTGTAACTCAACAAAATGCAACTCTTGTAGAAGAGTCGAGCTATGCTTCAGAATCACTTCTTGTGCAGGCTGAAGAACTTGTAAATCAAATGTCTTTCTTTAATATTAACTCAGGCATTAATAGTATTAACAGCATTGATAGAGAAATGACTAAAGCGATACTAAAGTCGAATGAGCTTAAAAGACCTGCTTCTATTTCGAAAAATACAGCAGCTCATAGATATGATGAGTCAACAAGCAGACCTAAATCTTCGTCTAATAGTGAGTTTGGACAGGGTAGTATGAGTTCTAATAATAGTGGTGATGATGATTTTGAATCATTCTAAAAATAAATAATAAAAAAATAGACTGTAGGTTTTAATACTTACAGTCTTTTTTTATATCAAATATTATAATCTAATAACCGATTTTGGCTCTTCTTCTTTTGTGAGAATCATCCAAAACTTTAGCATTCAAAAATCCGTCAATCATATCCTTAGCCATATCAAAGTCAAGCTGACGTCCGCCAAGTGCTAATGCATTCACCCCATTATGCTCCATCGCAAGCACAGCACTTTCAACATTATAAACCAATGCACAGTAAATTCCGTCAATTTTGTTTAAAGCTATAGATATGCCTACACCTGTCCCACAAAAAGAAAATAAATACTCCGCATGAATCGCTTTATATTTCTTCGCCGCATCATTTGCGATATCAGGATAATCAACAGACTCATCAGTAAAAGTACCCGCATCGATAACTTCTATTTTTTTATCATTCGACAAATGCTTTTTAATATATTCTTTTAATAAAAACCCACCATGATCGGCACATAAAACTATTTTCATATAGATAATTTCCTTTTATTTTAATATTTATTTATCATAAAAACGTGTATAAAAATCATAACTTTTCATAACCCGTTCAATATAATATTCAGTTTCTTCTAAGTCAACAAGCCTCGCCGTATAATACATATTATTTGTGCCATAAGCTTTTTTCCATTTGTTTCCATTGCCAGGCCCAGCATTATATTTTGATGCAACCATTATATAATTACTAGCATTTTCGCTTTTAAATAACCTCGAAAGATGCGCTATTCCTAAATTAATATTTTGCTCGGCATCATGAAGATTCATAGGTTTATATCGATAACGTGGCAGTCGATTTTCCATATCAGCAGTACCGGGAATAAGTTGCATAAGCCCATAAGCATTCGCAAATGACTTCGCTTTAATATCAAACAAAGACTCCTCACGCATTATCGCATAGGCAAACGCAGGCTCTATTTTATAATGATCTGCTTGTGGCAAAACATATTCGTCAAACATTCGTGGATAAACCAACTTTCTAATATCATCGGGTAAAAGTTCAACATTATCAGAATAAGGATAGTCGAAATACCTCCCAATGCTCGCACTAATTTGAATAAGTCTTTTATGATTATCTGAATCTATAAATATTTTCTTCGCAAAATGAAACACAGGATAGGTCATATCGACATCTTTTATCAAATTATTATATTCACTATATGCATTATCATAGTCTTCATAATAATATAACGCAACTGCCCTATCTGACTTTTTACCCGTTTGAGTGGATAATTCTTTAAATAATTCTTTATCAGTTTTCTTCGCATAAAAATCTTTAACAAATTGATTCTTCGAAAGTATATTCATAGAAAGTTTTCGCACGTTAACAAGAAATGGAGTGTCATTACCTTGTATTATCGAATTTAGAAATTGAACACCATCAAGCATTTTTAATGCATTTGAATAATCATTATTTTCATAAAACTCAAGTGCAGTATTATAATAATAACTATTACTTAAAGCCACTTCATGTAAAATATTCTCATTAGCAAAAGTCAAAGCTCCTTTTATATGATGCGGATTTTTGCTTGTAAGAAGTGTTTTAAGAACAGCATTATCTCGTTTTGCTGTGTCATTAAATTCATCACCAGCCCACAATTCCCATGAAAGTGGATAATCATCTCTTGATGTTACATATCTTTTTTTAAGAATATCAATTGTATAATATGTTTCTTTTTTGTCGCCATCATTGAAAGCCTTACGAACATAATTACGAATTGCTATATCTTCTAAGCGAGTATTTGGAAAATCGGAAACTATAATAGTTATATATTTTTTCGCCGAAGCCAAATCATCTCGTCTGATATTATTTACCACCAAACGTCTTAAGGCTTGTGGCGTATATGTCTTGTCATTTTTGTACTCATCTATAAAAGTTATGTAGAACTTGTCGGCTTCAGTATAATTCTTTAAGCTATTATAATTTTCTGCCAAGTAAAATAATGCCTCTTTTTTATATGTATTATTGCCATCATTTAATAATTCATTAAAAAGCGTTGTCGCCGTTTCTCTCTTGCCTGTTCTTTGATTAGCTCTTGCCAAATAATATAAAGCCTTTTCATAGTATTGTTTATTATCTTTAAGTTCGTTAAAATATGATTTAGATATTGTTATAGAATTATTTGCATAAAAAATATCTGCCATTTTCATTTTAAAAACATCACTCGAGTTAGAAATATCATCTTTAAAATTGGCATGATAATAAAGTGCTCCTTCATAGGAATCAAAATTATTTATTAGGTTTAAAGAAAGCTCTTTCAATTTATCAGAATAAACTCCGTCCTTGTTCAGATTATCAAGCTCGTTTAAAGCTCTGATGCTAACAAAATTTTTCAACCATTTTTGTTTATTACTTTTATAAAAATCTGTTACTGGATAATCATTTTTATAAAACAATGCCAACTCTTTATATTGAGTCGCAAAGCCTAAAAGCCTTGAAGATTTATATTCTTGTTCAAGCCGTGAAAACATATTTATCGCTTCATCATAATTATCTAAAAATAAAGCACTACGACCCGCATAATAAATAGCATAATCCATAACAACTTTTTCAGAGTTCTTGTTGATTATCTCGCTAAATTCATTAGACGCCCTTTTATATTCACCATCTTTATAAAGTTTAAAAGCCGTTTTATAATTTACTTTTTCAACAGAAAGAATATTAGGTACTCCGCTGTTATTTTGAGCAAAAAGATGAAATGCTATAAAAAAAATAGCGATAGAAATGCTAACAATGATAATTATTCGTTTAGTTTTCATAAGAACCTTTTATTAAATAGTTAAACCAAAATATGGCACACATATATCTTCTAAGTCATGCACATTTATTTTCATATCAACCGAGATTTTATTTATATATATTTTAATTTTTTTTCTTGCAGCCCCATCTTTTATAAACTCAAAAAGTGAGTATAAAGTAAAAACAGATTCGATATTACTGCATTCGCCTAGCAAATAAATGCAAGTATTTCCCAATAATTTGGAATGTGGCTGGCGAGTCGTTTTATTTTTCTCATAGCATTTTTGTGTCAATTTATTTAATTCTGATGATATAGTGAAGTCGAAAATAAAAAATGAAGACATAATAAGTGCACGTACGATATTTATATTCGAAGTATCGACAAAAACATATTCTTCCAAATAATTATTTTGCTCTATAGTGTTTTTTATAGTAACGTCCATATGTATAATATGCTCTATCAATTTTATAAAAGTATCTTTATATTTATCATGTCCAATTTTTTTTATGATGTCAGAAACTTCTGTCGTAAATTTTTTAGACATTTTATTTTGATTAACAGTTCGAAATATCGTAATAATTTTATGCCATAAAAATACTTCAGTTTCATCCATTTCAGATATTATCTTATTAAAAAAAAGCCCAAAATTATCCGATTTATTTACTATATCTATTTTGTCTCTACAGTTATTACTTTCTGAATTGATTTTATAGCCATTATGAAAAAAAATATCATTAATCTTTTCATCAATAAAAAGCATGCGGTCTCTATTTGTAATTAAATTATTTTCTTTTATATCATTCAAGAGAATAATCATATTATCACTCAAAAGTTTTTCTTTATAAGCCATGTCGATTTTATCTATACAGAGCAATAAAAGATGAAAATAAAATTCATCCTCAATATTTATACTTTTATATATAGCAATAATTTCAATATCATCAAGTGCTATATTTAGGTTTAATTTTTCTTCTAATGTCATATTTATGATGAGGATAATTGCACAATTAGCGATTCTACACTTGATTATATACACATTTTATAATATAATCAATAGTGTTTTGAATTCACATTCGCTATATTGTAGGAGGTGTAGTATGAAAATTTCATCTGAAATAAAATCAAAAATTGATTCATGGCTTAACGGTAGCTATGACAATGATACAAAAAATAAAATCAAAGAAATGATTGATAACGAAGAAGAAAAAGAACTTATCGACTCTTTCTATAAAGATTTAGAATTCGGCACTGGTGGGCTTCGAGGCATAATGGGTGTCGGTTCAAATCGAATGAATAATTATACTGTTGGAATGGCGACTCAAGGGCTTGCTAATTATGTATTAAGTCAAAAAAAAGACGACTCAACTTTATCTGTTGCACTAGGTTTTGATTCAAGAAATAATTCTAAAGAGTTTGCAAACAGAGTGGCTGAAATATTATCGTCTAATGGTATGAATGTATATTTATATGATGACATTCGCCCAATTTCATTGCTTTCTTATGCTGTGCGACAATTAAACTGCATGGCAGGAATTGTTATCACTGCAAGCCATAATC
The DNA here is from genome assembly GCA_947038115.1 of uncultured Spirochaetia bacterium. Lineage (GTDB taxonomy): Bacteria > Spirochaetota > Brachyspiria > Brachyspirales > Brachyspiraceae > CAMQVF01. The sequence continues at coordinate 5,338 of CAMQVF010000031.1, read as the reverse complement.
CTAAAGAATATAATGGATATAAAGTATATTGGTCAGACGGTGCTCAAGTTATTTCACCACATGACAAAAATATTATAAATGAAGTTTCAAAAGTCAAAGTTGAAGATATCAAACTTGGCGATGCATCTAGAGTTAAAATTATAGGTGAAGAAATTGAAAGCGCATATATTGATGAGCTTAAAAACTATTTAGTTAGCCCTCTATTAATCAAAAAACATAGCGACATAAAAATAGTCTACACGCCGATTCATGGTTCTGGTTACAAAGTTGTGCCAACTGCATTAAAAAGTGTAGGTTTTAATTCTATAATTTCGCTTGAAGATATTCAAAAACCTGATGGCAACTTCCCTACTGTCGAGTCTCCTAATCCTGAAGAGGCTAAAGCATTAAAGATGGCAATCGACAAAGCTAAAGAAGTTAATGCCGAACTCGTTATGGGAACTGATCCTGACTGTGATAGAATGGGATGTGCAATTCTTAACAGCAAAAATGAATATGAAATATTATCAGGCAATCAAATAGGATCACTATTCGCTTATTACATATTATCAAACAAAAAAAATATAGGTAAAAATCCTTATATCGTAAAAACAATTGTTACTACAGAGCTTGCTAAAAGTATTGCCGAAAGTTTCAATATTGATATATATGACACACTTACTGGTTTTAAGTGGATAGCCGACAAAATCGAAAATAAAAAAGATGCAACTTATTTACTCGGGTTTGAAGAAAGTTTTGGATATTTAATTAATGAAAATGTCAGAGATAAAGATGGCGTTTCATCATGTGTAATGTTAGCAGAAATTGCTGCTTATTGTAAAGAAAAATCTATAAGTATTATTGACTATTTAGACAGCGTATATGAAAAATATGGATTTTACTATGAAGAAACTGTGTCTATAACTAAAAAAGGCTCAGATGGTGCTAAAGAAATTAATGATATGATGTCTTATTATAGAAACAAAACTATAAGCGATATTGAAGGCATAAAAGTTGTCAAGTCATTCGACTATGAAAATAAAGTCGCTTATGATAATAACACAAATGAGAAAAAAAATATTGATCTACCTAAAAGCAATGTTTTACAATATATCTTAGAAGATTCTACAAAAATAACTGTTAGACCTTCTGGAACAGAGCCTAAAATAAAGTTTTACTTTGAGGTCTGTATAAAAGAAGACAAGTCAAAAAGAGTTGGTTTGGCTAAAGAAAAAATTGCTAAACTAAAAAGTTTTATAAAAGAATAATTAAAGGCCAGAGTTTTAAATAATGATTACAAAATTAAGTGTTATTATACCTGTATATAATGTAGAAATGTATATCTCTAAATGTTTAAATAGTTTAATTATTCAGACTATGAAAGATATAGAAATTATTTGCATAGATGATTGTTCTACTGATGATTCTGCAAATATAATTGAGCAATATATAAAAAAAGATAATAGAATAAAACTTATAAAAAATAAAGAAAATAAAGGCCCATCACAAACAAGAAATATTGGTATAAGTGCTTCAGAATGCGATTATATTGCTTTTGTAGACTCAGATGATTATGTGTCGAAAAATTATATTGAAGATTTATACAATATTGCTATAAGATATTCAGCCGACATAACTTTCACAAATAATATTGTGTATGTCAAGGGCAAGAAATCATCATATCCTGATTATAATAGAGTGAAAAAATGGCAAAAAGAATATCATGATAATCCTTTGAAAGGGCTAAGTAGTTTTAATATAACATGGAAAGATGTTCCTTCTAACAGAGAGTGTTTATCTATTAATGCTGTTAAAGTTTTTGCTAAAAGATTTTTGACAAATTATAATTTAGAATTTTCACAAAACAGAATATCTGAAGACTCTGAACTATTATACAAAGCTCTAGCACATAAACCAACAATAGCTTATAATCATAATGCCGTTTATTATTATACACAAAGAAACGACTCTATTATGGACGACTCAAAAAAAACAAATAGTATTCCTTATGACGCTCTTAATGTTTTTGAAAATGTTTATAATTATTATTCTTTACACTCAAAAGATAATGTGATCAACTCTAATTATTGGAATTTTAGACCATTAATATACACATACGATAACTATAAAGGGGAGAATAAAGAAGAATTTTATGATACAATTCATAATCTACTTGTAAAACTATATATAAAAATTGACGCTAAAAAACATCCATTTTTATCATATCAATGTGATTTGCTGAAATTAGAAAATGATTATAATATATACAATAAAAAAATAGAGGAGAAGAAAAAAATAGTTAATAAAGTGGCTTGGTTCATTCCTTCCTTTGGACTTAGAAATAAATTTAGAGAAATTGCACTTAACTACTTGGCTATTAAAAATAATTAAAATGACCGATTTAACCGTAATTATACCCATTTATAATATTGAACATTATCTGGCTAGGTGTCTAGATTCTACAATAACACAAACTTTAAAAGATATTGAAATTATATGTGTAAATGATGCTTCAACTGATAATTCACTTAGTATACTAGAAGAATATGCAAAAAATGACTCTCGTATAAAAATTATAAACCATCAAGAAAATCATGGCCCTAGTTATGCGAGATATTCTGGACTACTTGAGGCTAAAAGTGATTATATTGCTTTCGTAGATTCAGATGATTATATATCAAACGAATATTTGGAAGATTTATATTATACTGCAAGAATATATGACGCCGATATATGTTTCACTTGCAATATTTATACAGTAAAAGACAATAATAAAAAACATAAAAACAATCTTGAATATATAATAAAACCATATTATCATAATCGAGTAGACACTTGGATGAATGATAAAACTATAAAAAGTAATTGGCATGAAGGCATAAGCTATTTTGATTTCGATACGCCAAAAAAAGAAAATACTCGTGAATATCCACTAGTTAATATGTGGAATAAAGTTTTTAAACTTGACTTCATTAAAAATAATAATTTGCTTTCTTCAACTTTAAATGTTGGTGAAGATGTAGACTTTTTTTATAAGGCTTTGGCATTAAAACCTAAAATATCATTTAATCACAAGGCAATTTATTATTATTATCAGCGAAGCAACTCGATTATGCATTCTATAGAAAAAGATGATAAAATACCTACTGATATATTAGAAGTTTTTAAGAATGTGTTTTTATTCAACAAAGAGCATAATAATGAAAAATTAATCGATTCGACTTATTGGAATTTTCGATCATTTTTACATATATTTGATAATTATAAAGGCAGTAAAAAAGAAGAATTTTATACATTAACTCATAATTTATTCAAAGATTTAGATGTTTATATCGACAAGGAAAAATATCCATTTGAGTCGAAACAAATTGATACTATAAAAACAAATGACTCTTATTTATATTATCATAAAAATATTGAAAATGTAAAAAAATATGTATATGGTATAGCTTGGTTGATTCCTAAACTCTCATTGCGTGAGGCTTTCAAACAAAAAACTTTATCATTACTTTTCAAAAACAAAAAATAACTTATAAAAAATAAAGGATTAGCATGTCGTTATCTCTAAAAGATAGAATTATTGATATATCAAAATCATATGATATAAAAAAACCCATAAGATACTTGGGTGGTGAAATTAACTCAACAATAAAAAGCGATTCAAAATTTAAATTTGCTTTATCATTTCCTGATCTCTATGAAATCGGCATCACTAATTTAGGTGTATCCATTTTATATGAAGCTGTAAACGCACTCGATTTCGCAAGTTGTGAACGTGTCTATGCCGTAGAAAGTGATTTTGAAGACATATTAAGAAAAAATAATATACCACTTTACACACTCGAGACTTTCACACCATTAAATAAATGTGATGTTCTAGGTTTCAGTTTGCAATATGAACTTTTATACACAAATATATTGCAAATTTTAGAACTCGGCCATATTCCTATATTTAGTAAAGATAGAGATGAAACACATCCTATTGTCATCGCAGGTGGCCCAAGTGTTTATAATCCATTAGCACTTAATGATTTTATCGATTTATTTTTCATCGGCGAGGCTGATAATGAAATAGCCCCTATAATGACTACTATATACGAAATGAAAAAAAATGGTGAAAGCCGTGAAAATATTATAAAACATTTAGCAAGTTTTGAATTTATCTATTCACCTAAATATAAAAAAGATAAAGTTATACGAATTTTCGCAGCAAATATAGAAGACACACCCTACCCTACAAAAACAATTATCCCAACGGTTGAAGGTGTACAAAACCGAATATCGATAGAGATAGCACGTGGTTGCACACATAATTGTAGATTTTGCTTGGCTGGAATTAGTTATAGACCTGTCAGAAATCGTAGTGCTAAAAAAATAATAAGTATAATAGAAGAGAATGTTAAAAACTCTGGGCCACTTAATATTAATTTAGCCTCACTTTCAGCCGATGACTATCCTGCGATAAAAGAACTTATTGCCTACCTCATAATTATGGGTAAAAATGAAGGCTTCTCACTTTCGCTCCCCTCGCTACGAATCGACTCATTCGACTTGGAAACGGCTAAACAAATTGCTGAATTTAAGAAAACAGGTCTCACATTTGCACTCGAAGTAGGCAGCACCGAATTACGAAAAAAAATAAATAAAACTATGGATGAAGACGCCATATTTAAAATTGTGGCAGATCTTAAATCGATAGGCTGGAACACAATAAAAATATACTTCATGATAGGCTTCACCGATGAGCCTGAAAAAGAAGTTGATGACATTATTGCTACATTAAAAAAAATCGCATCAATTGCAGGAAAGCGAATAAAAATTAATGCAGCCATAAATACTTTTGTACCCAAAGCTCACACTCCACTTGAAGATATTAAACAATTACATGATGACGAGGCCATGGCTTTAATAAATAAATGTAGAGATTCTTTTAAATGTACTAATGTATTCATAAAATTTCATCCTCCACGCATGAGTGTTATCGAAGGATTATTTTCAAGAGCAGACGAAAAAATATCAGAAGTAGTTTATTTAGCATATAAAAAAGGTGCAAGACTTGATGCTTGGAATGAACATTTTAATTATAATATTTGGCTTGAAGCTTTAAAAGAACTTGATGTTAATATCGATGATTATTTGTCGCCAAGTAGTGAAAAAATTAAAGCATGGAAATTTATTGATACTAATGTAAATGAAAAATTCTTACAAAAAGAAAAAGCAAATTTTGAAAATGCTAGCTTCACCGATGATTGTTCAACTTCAAATTGTCAGGCATGTGGAATCGATTTTAAGAAGTATTGCAAAAAAGATAAGATCGGAAGAGCGTCGTGTAGGGAAAGAGTGTCTTCGCCTGTGTAGA
>CAMQVF010000030.1 GCA_947038115.1 uncultured Spirochaetia bacterium | reverse complement strand
CGTAAAATTACACTTAACTTTCCAAACATTGAAGCAATTCCTGCCGAGGCGTTTTTTAATACTACTAGTGGAATTGCAGTTAAAACTATTGTTGCTGTTAGTGCCCCAAAAGCTACAATTATTGAAGCCTCTGCGTTTTCTGGCACTGCTTTGACTACTGCTAGTTTTCCAGTGGCTACAACTATTGGAGATGGTGCGTTTTCTGGCACTGCTTTGACTACTGCTAGTTTTCCAAAAGCTACAACTATTGGAGATAATGCGTTTTATCAATGCACTGCTTTGACTACTGCTAGTTTTCCAGTGGCTACAACTATTGGAGTATCTGCGTTTCGTGACTGCATTGCTTTGACTACTGTTAGTTTTCCAGTGGCTACAACTATTCAAAATAGTGCGTTTTATAACTGCACTGCTTTGACTACTATGGAAATTGCGACAGGCTCGACACTAGACATGATACATGGTTCTGTATTTAATGGAGTTGATACAGCGAATATTACAGTTACTACTTCTGCTGCAAATAAATCTAAATTTGAAGCGAATGGCTGGCAGTTTAAGTTTTTGTAGAATAAAAAAAATTAATAATTCGAATGGGTGCTTTTAATTAAGTGCCCTTTTTTTTGCTGTAAAAAATCATTGAAAAATATGTTAAATTTGATATAATAATATTCATGAAAAAAATTAACTTTGCCTCGATATATTTTCTCTTTTGCTGGCTTGTTTTAACTGTGGTAATACCTCTTTGTGTTTCTATCTTTTATATCATTTTATGGCCATTCAATAAAACTTCCGCAAGAATTAATGCTCATAAAGTGTCTCGATTATGGGGTATTGCGAGCATCTTTTTAGTATTTCCAAAAATAAAAATTGAAGGCATGGAACATTATGATAAAAATAAAATTTACATCATAACGCTTAATCATCAAAGCGCATTCGATATTCCTCTTAGTTTTTATATTTTTAATGGATTATACTCATTTGTCGCAAAAGATGCTTTGTTTAAATTACCAATTATAGGCCTTGCCATGAAGCTTTCAGGTTATATCTCTGTTAAACGAGGAACTACTGGAGCGACTAAAGCAATTGAAGATATGTGCGATAGGCTTCGTAATAATTCTAGTATTTTAATTTTCCCTGAAGGCACAAGAAGCTATGATGGGGAGATTCAATTTCCTAAAAAAGGAATATTAAAGATGTCTGACCAGTTTCCAGATATTGAAATTTTACCTGTAGTTGTATATGGTACTAAGAATATTATGAGAACAAAATCGCTTTACACTAAATTGTTTCAAAATATTAATGTTCGTTTTTTACCGTCTTATAAAATGAAAGACATCGAGGGCAGTGATAATGACAAACTTAGAGTTTGGTATGATGTAATGGTTAAAAATTACGAAGAGATTAGACTCGATAACAAATAAGTAATATATTTATAAAAGGGAGTGTTTATGAAAATTTATGATTTTAGATCCGACACAATTACGAAACCTAGCGACGCTATGCGTAAAGCTATGTATGAAGCAGAAGTGGGTGACAATGTTTATGGTGAAGATGTAACTGTAAATAAATTGCAAGATATGGCATGCGAAATTACTGGCAAAGAAGCAGCACTTTTTGTTAGTAGTGGAACTATGGGTAATTTAATTCCTCTAATGATTTTAGGGGGTTATAGAAAAAGTTTAATTACTGACACAGAGTCTCATATTGTTCATTATGAACTTAGTGGCGTTGCGTCTATTGCATCTCTTATGCCTGTTACTATCGAGGCTGAAAAAGGTATTCTTAATAAAGATTTAGTTTCTAAAGTAATAGCTACTAATGAAGATTATTCTATGTCGAATACTGTTATGATTTCTGTTGAGAATACACATAATAGAGGAGGGGGTATTTGTTATCCAATTGAAACGCTTAAAGAGTTATTTAAGTTTTCAAAAGAAAATGATATTCACTTTCATATTGATGGTGCTAGAATTTTTAATGCATCAGTTGCTCAAAAGATAAGTGTAAAAGAAATCACTAAATATACTGATACTGTAACTTTTTGTTTATCAAAGGGGCTTGGAGCTCCAATTGGTTCGGTATTATGTGGACCAAAAGAGTTTATTGAAGAGGCTATGAGTATCAGAAAACTTATTGGTGGTGGTTTAAGACAGTCGGGTATAGTGGCTGCTGGTGGTATTTATGCATTAGAGAATCATATTGCTGATTTAGAAATAGATCATAAAAATGCTAAAGATATTGCGAATGCGATTAACGAAGGTTCTTTTGCTAAAATTAATGTAGCCGATGTTGAGACTAATATAGTTATATGTGATACTTTTGATGATGCTCAAGTTGCTTATGAAAAGTTTAAAAGTGTTGGCGTTAGAACTATAGTATTTGGTAAAAAGAAATTGCGTTTTGTTACTCATAGAGACTTAACTAGCTCAGATGTAAAAGAGACTTGTGAGATAATAAAAAGTTTGAAAGTATAAAAGAGAAATAAAGATATTAATGAGTAAACTTAATCCCGAGCAACTAGAAGCTATAAATCATAGGACAGGCCCACTTTTGGCATTAGCAGGTGCTGGAAGTGGCAAGACTAGGGTTATCACAGAACGTATTATAAATTTAATACGAACAGGAGTTGATCCTCAATCGATTCTTGCTGTAACATTTACAAATAAAGCGGCGGCTGAAATGCGTGCTCGTATAACTAAACTTATGTCAAAAAAACCTAAGAATTTAGTTGTTAGTACATTTCACTCATTTGGTGTTAGGGTGTTGAAGTCGGAAATTGATAAGTTAGGTTATAAAAAAAACTTTACTATTTATTCATCGAATGATTGTAAGACTCTTGTGCGAACAATATTGAAAGAGCTTAGAATTAATACTATGAATTTTAATGAAGGTTTGTTTTTATGGTATATTGATAATTGGAAAAATAGTCTTATTAAATATGACGAGATTACACCCAAAGAAGATATTGAAAGAATGGCTATAAATGTATATGAGTTGTATCAAAGATATCTTAAGGGTTATAATGCACTTGATTTTAATGACCTCATAAACCTTACAATTGAGCTTTACATTCAATATCCAGATATATTAGAGAAGTATCAAGATAGGTTCAGATTTATTATGGTCGATGAATATCAAGATACGAATGCTGCACAATATAAACTTATAAGTCTTTTGGCATCTAAGTATAAAAATATTGTAGTGGTTGGAGATGATGACCAAAGTATCTATGCTTTTCGTGGTGCTGATATATCAAATATATTATCATTTGAACAAGAGTATCCAGATACTAAGGTTATCACACTTTCAAGAAACTATCGAAGTACAAAGTCTATACTAGATGCTGCTTATTCTGTGATAAGAAATAATACTCAAAGAAAAGATAAGCTTGTAATAGCTGAAGGTGCTAAAGGTGATCCACTCATAGTTACTGCTTGTGAAGATGAGCGTGATGAAGCTTCGTATGTTGCTGACTCGATATTAAGTAAAGTTGATTCTAGTAATATAAGCTATGATGACTTTGCTATTCTTTTTAGAATGAATGCACAATCGAGAAGCTTTGAAGAGGCTTTGCGGATTAGAGGCATACAGTATTCGGTTGTTGGTACTTTTCAATTTTATGAGAGAAAAGAAATTAAAGATATTCTTGCTTATCTTAATTTATTTGTAAATCCTGATGACGAGGTTTCTCTTCTACGGGTTATTAATTTACCAAAACGTGGAATAGGTGCCGAGTCGATGAATAGGCTTAACACACGGAGTATTGACGATGGAGTTTCACTTCATGATATTTTATGGAAAGCAAATGAAATGACAGATATACCACCGAAGGCTAAGGCTGGGGTGAAAGATTTTTTAGAAATTATCGATTATTATACTGAGCGTTTTCATGTTGATAAAAATGATATTGAACGTCCTAATATGTATGAATTGATTCAACACTTTTTAGATAATATCAACTATCATAATGAACTTTATAATTCTAGCGATACTAAAGAACAGGCTGTGAAAAAAATAGAAAATGTCGATTCTTTATTAAATGGCATTATGGAATATGAAAAATATAATAAAAATTCTAGTCTCAAAAATTACTTAGATAAAATATTGCTCATGTCTATTAATGATAGAAGTGATGATGAGGATAAAAAAAAGGGTGTTATGCTTATGAGTATTCACTCGGCTAAGGGGCTAGAATTTCCTTATGTTTATATTGCGGGAATGGAAGAGGGTTTGCTTCCACATCATAAGTCTATCGAAGAAAAAGAGATTGAAGAAGAAAGAAGACTTTGTTATGTTGCTATGACACGTGCCAAAAGTGGTCTCACTATAACATATTGTACGCATCGCACAAAGATGGGAAAAGTTATTGATATTAACCCATCTATATTTTTAGAAGAGATGCAGTCGGGAATTGACACATCTTATTCTGAAATGGATAAGGACGACTTTTTTAAATCGATGAAAGAGCGTTTTAAAGTTTAAATTTCTAAAAAAAATTCAATTTTTGCCGTAAATAATTTGTAGCATGAAAATATATTTTGTCATCACTCTATTGATTTTTTCTTTTATCAATTTGGCCTCACAAGTATCAACGAAAGATACTACTTTAATAGTAAAAAAAGATTATGGCTATATTACATATGCGGAAGATTTTTATAGGCTTTATTCTTTACCGCTTTATTATAAAGAAGAGAATTTGTTTCAAAATATTTATTTTCTCCAACTCGCTTTAGAAGCTCCATTCGACTTTGTTAATCGTGCTTTAACTATTATTAAAACAGAAGATGAGTATCAAAAATATAAAGACTTGTTGCATATGCAGTTTAATTATTTGATAGTAAAAAATTATATTTATTTGGCTGGGCTTTATGATAAAGAAAATTATTATTTTTATAATGCTCAATTTAAAGATGAGATAAAAAGTAGTTTCGAATATGCTAGTTATTTTTATAATTTGGCGATTGATCACTGGGGCATAGTTGAAAGTTTTTCAGAAAAAGTGGCTGATAATAAATCAAGCATTAATATGGATATTTTAATTGATAGAGCTTATAAAATAAAATATGGCGAAATCGATTATGCGAAGACTGCGAAAAGAAAGCTAAAAGAAATTGATGAAAAAATTCTTATGATGAATTAAAATAATATTTAGTTTATTCTATGTATTATAAATATATTATTACTTTCGATTAATTTGGCATTTAAATATTTTTCTGTATCAAGTTTATTATAATTTTTATATTCTATATTGTATATTATATTGGCATTAGTATTTGTAATAATATTCCACATGCCAGTTTTGTTATAAGCAATGCCTGAATTATTCAAAAAAGAATATTCATAGCTATCTTTTGTAAGGCTAAATTCCTCACCATTCGCATCTTCACCAATAGAAATTACAGCATCTCTATGGCTTTTCCAACTTTCAGGTTCTTCATATTTCGTATAATACATATAATTTGTCGCATACATAGATATTGTGCTTATCATTGTAAATAATAATATAGAGAAAACTAATTTGTTTTTCTTATTCTTTATGATGAAATATAGAAATAATATCCAAGGTGTGAAAGATAATGTGAAAATAGAAAAATGATATCTAAAAGGCCCAGACACTCCATATAAGAAAAATGTAGCTAGTGTAGAAACTGGAAAATATAGAAAATATACAGTCATTAATTCTTTAAGAAGAAAAATATTATTATCATCTTTACATGAATTATATAAAAATGCTTTTTTCTTGACGTATTTAATTATTATCAAAACTAATATCGTAGCCATTATGCATATTGAAAGTATCATAATTGGAAATGAAAAGAATGTGAATGGATTATCTTTATTCCATAAAAACATAAAGTTACCAGAATATTGATCAGACATCTCATTTGTTGGAAACATAACCAAGGCTTGAAATCTTGGAATATAAGCGCCTATTGATGAAGACCTCGCACTATTCGATGCTGTTTCTATTACATTTTTCAGATTAGGAAAATTATTTCTTAACTCGTAAATCAAATAAGGTAGATAAGTAAAAAATGCTAATATCACGCTAATAATTAACGGTATTATATTTTTAATTGTATGCTTATATCTTATTATCATATAAATTAACACTGTAGGTATTAATCCATGAAATACGGCAATATGTGTTTGTGCCATAATTGCTAGAAGAGGAAATATTAACAAAGCTTCAATATGTGACTTTTCTTTAGATATATATTCTGCCAATACTGGTAGAAATAAAAAAGATAAAATTAAAGTTAGATTTGGATTATAAAATATAAAATTTGTATAGGTATAAAATCCATTCATAAGAACTAAAGATGATATCACAGAGAATATTATCAAACCAAATCGTTTATATATCCAAAATAAAAAGATACAAGCTGCAAGTATTGAGAATATAAAATTTACTATTATAGCATTATCTAAACTCATTCCACCTAATTTATAGCAAAGCATATAGTATAGATAAAAAGCTGATCCTGGTATTTTAGGAGTTGTGGTATCTTTAAGTTCAGTTGCTCCTAATAATTTAGCACCCATAGCAGGAAATGTCTTGCTTTCAGAGTGAATTTTCATCTCATAAAAATGAACATAAAAATCACCCCAGCCACTACCAACTTTATTCCAGACTTGTATTCGTAAACCCACGACAGAAATAACTACTATTACAATTAGTATAATAGTAGTTATTAATATTTTATTATTATTTAGAACAGTTCTTAAAATATAATTTCCTTATTTATTAAGTAAATTCTTTAATATCTCATTTATAAGTTTAGGATTACCTTGTCCTTTAGTCGCTTTCATAGTTTGCCCAACTAAAAAACCAAATGATTGTTCTTTGCCAGCTTTATAGTCGGTTACAGATTTTTCATTTTCTTCCAAAACTTTACTTATTATACTCTCAAGTGCTGAAGAATCGCTAACTTGTTTTAAGCCTTTTTTCTCTATGATAATGCTTGGAGCTTCACCAGTTTCACACATATAGACAAAAATTTCTTTGGCAATTTTACTACTGATAGTGCCTTCATCGATTAATCTAAATATATCAGCAATATGAGAAGCCTCTGGTTTAAACTCTTTTATAGTAATAAGTTTTGTGTTTAAATATGCATTAACTTCAACCATAATCCAGTTACTAATTTTTTTAGGTTGCTTAGGATAAGCTTTAACCGCTTCTTCATAATAATTAGCAAGTGCTTCATTTTCTGTAAGAACAACGATGTCTTGATCTGGTAAATCATAATCTCTTTTTAATCTGTCTCTTTTTTGCTGAGGAAGTTCAGGCAATTCGTTTTTAGCTTTTTTTATCTCTTCAGCTGAAAGAGTTAGAATAGGCAAGTCAGGATCTGGAAAATATCTATAATCAGCCATACCTTCTTTTGAACGCATACTTTTTGTAGTATTTTCTTTGGCGTCAAATAATCTAGTTTCTTGTTTTATTTTTTCACCATTATTAACAGCTTTAATCTGTCTTTTAATTTCATAATCAATAGCTGCTCTAACATTTCTAAAGCTGTTCATATTTTTGACTTCAGCTTTTGTTCCATATTCAGTAGCACCTTTAGGACGTATTGAAACATTAGCATCGCAACGCAAAGAACCTTCTTCCATATTACAGTCTGAAACATCTATATATTGTAATATTTTCTTAAGTTCTGTGAGGTATCGATAAGCTTCTTCACCTGTTGAAATATCAGGTTCAGTTACACATTCAATAAGACAAGAACCAGCTCTATTTAAATCTACATAACTTAAAGGCCTGCCAGTATCATCATGTACCAATTTCCCAGCATCTTCTTCCATGTGTATTCTGTTGATGCGAACATATTTATCATAAGAAGAACCGTCCTCGTTAAAGACAGTAAAATTTAAATGTCCATTAGTACAAATAGGGTTTTCCATTTGAGTTATTTGGTAATATCCAGGTAAGTCAGGATAAAAATAGTGCTTTCTTTCGAATCTACTTTTTTCTTCTATAGTACAATTTGTAGCAATACCTGCTTTAATAGTTTTATGAACCATTTCTTTATTTAATACTGGTAAAGCTCCCGGATGTGCTTGACAACGAGGGCAAGTCATCGTATTCGCAGGGGCCCCGAATATATTTGGGCATGAGCAAAAAGCTTTAGTTTTAGTATTCAGTTGTACATGAACTTCAAGTCCAATGACTGCTTCATATTCCATAATTTTATTCCTTCAATTTTTAAGTTTTTTTTAATATTTTTTAAGCATAATAATTCAAGTATATATATTTTATAATTTTTCTCAAGTGTTTTTACTATGATAAATAAAAAATATTATGTTATTTTGAGGTTTTTTGATTTTAAAGTGTTGATTTTTATTTTATTTTATGGTAGTAATAACTCACTTATAAAAGTGTATGGGAGGACTATGATACCGCGTTTACATATTAAGATGGCTACTCGATTTAGAGACATCTTTGGATACAATAAAGGTGAGATAAAATTATATTATGCTCCAGGTCGTGTTACTATTGCTGGAGAACATATCGACTATTCTGGTGGTGATACTATTACTTGTGCAATCGATAGAGGTACTTATATAGTTGCAAGAAAAAGAAGCGATTCGAAAGTAAATTTATTTTCTCAAACATTTAAATCTAAAAAGAATTTTGCAATTGAAATTCTAAAAAAAGAATCAGGTGATGAATGGTCTATCTATGTTAAAGGTGTCATCACTTCATTATTAAGTGCAGGATATGAAATTAGTGGATTCGATATGTTTATACATACAGAAATTCCATTTAATAGTTCACTTGCATCATCTAGTGCTTTTTGTGCTTGTATTACTACTGCTCTTTTAGATATAAATGGGAAACCAGATGTATCTTGGCAAGATAAAGCTAAAATTTCTTATAATGGTGAAATTAAGTTTGCTTCTTCAAGAACATCGATAAGTGATCATGCTACAATGTTTATTTCTGAAGATAAAATGATTAATCTATTTAGTCTAAGTTCTATGACTTATGAGCATTTTCCTTTTGTAACTAAAGATTATTCTATGGCAATAGTGAATAGTAATAAAAAGAGAATATCAAGTGATACTGAATATAATTCTCGTAAAAGGGAATGTGAATCGGCTTTTAAGAAAATTAAGGTTACAAATCCTAAACTTAAGTCTCTTTCAGATGTGAAGCTTAAAGACTTAGAAAATTATCTTCCATTGTTAACAAGTAAAGAACAGAGAAGACTTACCTATGTTGTAAATGAAGTCGATAGAGTTTCACAAACTATGAAATCTATAAAAAAAGAAAGCATAAAAGACTTTTCAAATATAATGCTTAAAACTCATAAAGATTTAAGTACACTTTATGAAGTTAGCACACCTGAACTCGACATTCTAGTTGAAGAGTCGATATTAATTGAAGGTGTTTTGGGAGCTCGAATGGCTGGAAATGGATTCGGCGGTGGTGCTTTAATGTTTTTTAAAGATTCAGAAGTAGAAAACATTATAGGTGAAGTATATTCTAAATATAAAGAACGTACACGCCATGATGCTGATATATACATTTTAAAACCGTCTAGTGGAATTAGAATATTCAATATAGAATAATAGTAGGAAAACAAAATAGCTTATTTAAAGATGACTTTATCTGATATAAAAAATTCACTAGAGAACATAAAAACTTCATTAGTTGCATTAAGGGTTTGTCTTAATCCTGATAGTATTTATAAAGAGATAGAAAAATTGGATTTGTTGTCGGCTAAAGATGATTTTTGGTCAGATAATATGGAAGCTCAAAAAGTTATAAAGAGAAGGGTTCTTCTTTTAGATAAAATTGAGCCTATTGATAATTTAATGACATCTATAGATAATACATATGGATTTGTTTTACTTGCAATGGAAGCATCTGATGAGAGTATGGAAGTTGAGCTTACATCTGAATATTTATCTATAAAAAAAACATTTGATGCAATCGAAACTAAAAACTTTTTCTCGGGTGATTTTGATACTAAAAATGCCTATCTTACAATTAATGCAGGAGCAGGTGGCACAGAGAGTTGCGACTGGGCTTCTATGCTTTCAAGAATGTACACACGTTTTTGCGAGAAGCATGGTTTCAGCGTGCAAATAGTTGATGAAGTTCCCGGTGATGAAGCGGGTATAAAACAAATTAATTTTTGTATCGAAGGGCTTTATGCATATGGATATTTGCGTTCAGAAATTGGAGTACATAGGCTTGTAAGAATTTCACCATTCGACACTAACTCGAAAAGACATACTTCATTTGCGGCTGTAAGTGTTATGCCTGAGATTGATGAAGATATTGAAGTTGAAATTAATATGGCTGATTTACGAATAGATACATATAGAGCTTCTGGTGCTGGTGGTCAGCATGTTAATAAAACATCATCTGCAATAAGGCTAACTCATATTCCGACGAATACAGTTGTGCAATGCCAAAATGAGCGAAGTCAGCATAATAATAAAGAAATGGCTATGAAAGTTATGAAATCGAGACTTTATCAACTTCAAAAAGATAAGTTAGATAAAGAGAAAGAAAAAATAGCAGGTGAAAAATCAGATATAGGTTGGGGCAGTCAGATTAGAAGTTATGTTTTTCATCCTTATCAAATGATTAAGGATTTACGTACAGGTTGCGAGAGTGGAAATATTAATTCTGTTATGGATGGTGATATTGATGATTTTATACTTAGCTATTTAAAAAGTAAAATTATAAGTCACTAATTTTACTTTTATATTACATTTTAGTTGCATTTTTAGTGTTTAAAGTTAGAATATATAAAATTTTAAAGGAGAATGAATATGTTTAGAAAATTATTTATGGTTGCAGTAGCGGTAATTGCTATATCTGTAGCTATGCCAGAGAAAGCAGAGGCTGCTTATCCAAATGGGTCTTCTGTCGGTGCTTCGATTAGTGCAGGTTATCCTTATCAGAGTTTGAACATTACTGGTAAATTTGATAGTGTTCCTCTTGTATTTGGTGCAAGCTTTGGTTTAGGTAGTGGATACTTTTCTCTTAATGTTACTGGAGACTGGTGGGGTTTACAACTACCTTTGGGTAGAGCGGGTGATGCTGACGTTAGTATGTATTTAGGGCCTGGTTTTGCTCTTTCTACACAAATTTCTAGCGTATTTGCAATGGATTTAGGTATTCGTATGCCTATAGGTTTCTCATTTGTAGTACAAAAAAATTGGGAAATTTTCCTTGAGCCATCTATCGGACTAAATTTAATTGGTTTCGCTGTTGGTGATGGCGGTGCTAGTTTAAGAGTACTTGGTTCTAGTCTTGGTGATGACTTTGCATTTGGTCTTGGTGCACTTTCATTTGCAGGTCAGTTCGGATTTAGATATTGGTTTTAATAATTATTTAGAATAATTTTAATAGAATCCTTCATATTGTTATTATAATATGGAGGATTTTTTATGTATCGATATTGTAACAAATAAGAAATGATATTATAATGCAATCATGTTTCAGTTATTAAATTATTATATTTTATGAAACGCTTTTAGTGGAGAATTATTTTAATGGGTGTCAAGTTTCGTATTATATGTATTATATCAGTTATCATTGTACTGACAGTTGTATCAATTAATATTGTAAGTGGTGTTATTGGAACTAAAAAACTTTATTCCATTAAAGAAATTGAGTTTGATAGTGTATTTAGTGATATTTATAGAGATATTCAGTATAATCTTTCTTTAACAAAAGAGTCTTCAAGAGCACTAGCCGATGTTGTTTCCGTTTTTAACAATTTAGATAGAGATATAAATAAAGAAAATCTTAGAGAGGGTCTGCCTTCTATGCTAAAAAGTATTGCTGAAAAAGGCGATTCGCAGTATGAAATGAGTTTTTCTGTTAATATTTTTAATTCTAATTCTTATGAAGCTACTCATAAATCGACAGAATATACACTTTTTTCTACAAATTTAGATAATATGATTGTACTTGAAAACAGAGACTTAGGCAGTAATTTTTTTGACGGTAAAACTTTACAATCATTTAATACTAATATAAATTTTTTCAACTTAAATAAAGATCCAATGGAAATAATAACTAAGTCTTTTCCAGAGGCTTCAGTCGAGATATTATATTCTATATACGATTATTCTAATCTAAAAGTTATTGGTTTTGTTAATGTAAAACTAATTTTAGATAGAGTGTCACTTACAAAATATCTTAATAGTAGTTATATATTAGCAGTTTCCGATTTCAAAACAGATGAAATTATTAACTCTTACGACACTTCTGTTGTAGGTAAAAATTTGTATGAGACTTTTCCACATTTAGATGCTATAGAACTTAAAGCAGAGAAGGATGGATTTTTTTATAAAAAAGATAGAATATATACTAGTGCGGAATATTTTGACTATATTGTTTCTATAAACGGAATTCTTAATATTTTTATTTCATCACCTAAAATGTATAGTGAAAATATTTTACTAGATGATGATAGTTCTCTTCTTTTTACAATAATTGTTGTTTTAGCTGTTTCTATTGTAAGCATTTTTTTCCTTATGAACTTTGTATTTTCACCCATAACTCAATTGGTGGATAGTATTGGAAATATAGTTGATACTCAAGATTTATCTATAAAAATGCCAACTATGGCTGGTTATGATGAGATTAGTGAGATAACTAAATGGGTTAATGTTTTAGGGCTTTACTTTGAAAGTATTATCGATAATGTAAAAAAGACTATTTCATTATCTAAAAATCAAGCTGTTACACTCAATAGTAAAATGAAAGAAAATATTAAAGTTATAGATAATATGAATCATGCCATAGAGGTTATTGAATTTAATATTTCATCAGAGCTTAAACAAATTGAGATTGTTGAAAATAGTAATTATGAAATTAAGGGCTATGTTGACTCTAGCACTTATTCGATAACAGAAATAGAAAATGAAACTCAGAAGTTGCAAGATAAAATTGTAGAGCAAGCTAGTGTTATTAAAGATATATTATCAGAGATTGATGGAATAAGTAGATCTATTGAAAATGTTGACAAAGGAATAGAAGAAGCAAGTGAAAAAGCGCAAACTATTTATTCTAGCTCAGCTCGAAGTAAAGATACTATTGATAACACATCGATGTCTACTCAAGACCTTGTCGATGCCATAGCTTTCATCTCTAATTTTGTAAGTTCTATTAGAGCTATAGCTCAACAAACAAATTTACTTGCGATGAATGCTGCAATAGAAGCGGCACATGCTGGAAAGCACAGTCATGGATTTGCTGTTGTAGCAGAAGAGATTCGTAAGTTATCAGAAGTATCTAATGAAGAGGCTGAGAATGCTGATAAGGTATTACAAAATATCGAGTCGAAAATTAGTGCGACATTTAAAAATTTAACAAAAACTAATGAAGAAGTAAGTGACTTGCTTGCAGAAGGGGAATTAGTTGCCGAAATGATGAGTTCTCTACATTTATCTTCTGCTTATCAGTCACAAAGTGTTCTCGATGTTGTCAATGCTGTTTCATTATTATTACAATCGAGTGAAAATATTAGAACTGAATATACGGTTATAGTAAATAGGTTTGCTATTATTAAGGATAGTTTTTCTACACTTACATCAATATCTGATAATGCTTCTAATTCGATGCTTAAACTTAGAGGTACTTCTGATGAGATTAATGGCAATATAAAAACATTAAGAACTAATGCGGATAATTTATCTTTAACTACACTTGATGTTAATAAACTTTCTAATGAAACATCGTTATCGGTTAGTGCATTAGAAGAAACTATTTCTAAATTTAAGACTGGCAATGCTGCCTCTGAAAAGAAAATGTCTCAAAGAGTTAGAGGTGAGCTTGTAAAACGGGTTATAAAATTTGTTAAATGGAAATTTGGCGATAAAGAATATCTACGATGGCTTGATAGTTTATCACCACAATCTAAATTGATATATAAAAATGAAGTGTCTTCACTTGACTGGTATCCTTTAGTGCCTGCGCATGATGAGCCGTTGTTGGCTATATGTAAGATGTTTTATGATGGGTCGCTTACTGGAATAAAAGATATTTCAGTACGAGACTATAATACCACTCTTCCAATTTTTGTTAGATGGATTTCAAAACTTTTACCTAAGAGTTTAGTATTGTCTTTTGCTAATTCGGTTTTTGCTTTATATTTTTCCCCTGTAAAATTAGATATTGTTAAAAATAGAAATAGAATGCTTATTTTGCATATGCGTGGATTATCAGAAATGACAGAAACTTTAGAATATACAATGTATTATTGGATAGAGGTATTTCTACAAGATATAGGTAATAAAAAAGCTAGCATCGAAATGACTAAGGTTGTTACACGTGGCGATTTATATACTGAATTTGTTTTAAGATGGTAAACTTTAAGGCATAATTTTCCAAAATATTTGTTTAACTTATAATTAATAAAAGTTTAACAAATAATGGAGGAATTATTATGCATACAAAATTATATTCTGAAAGTCTTTATGGCATTAACGGCATACCAATAACAATCGAGGTGAACATAGCAGATGGATTACCTCGTTTGGATGTTGTAGGGCTTCCTGATCAAGCTGTAAGTGAAGCACGTGAGCGTGTTATTGCAGCGATTATGAATAGCAAAAAATTTTTCCCACCCAAAAGAATTACAATTAATCTAGCTCCTGCTGATATAAAAAAGACTGGAAGTTTTTATGATTTAGCATTTGCTCTTGGTGTGCTTTTATCAAGCGGACAGACTTATATTAAAGATCATTTGAAAACTTCTGTTATAATGGGTGAGCTTGCTCTGGACGGAACAGTTCGTCATGTTAATGGTATTTTCTCAATGGTGCTTAATGCAAAAGAAATGGGCTTTACTGCCGCCATAATTCCTTATGATAATATAAAAGAAGCTAGTATAATTAAAGGTATTGATATTTATCCTGTGAAAACTTTAGACGAGGCTATATCTGTTTTAGAAGGCAGTGTAGAGCCTGCATCTATGAGTAATCATATTGACTTTGATGATAATATTGACACGATGCTTGACTTTGTTGATGTTAAAGGTCAAGACTATGTAAAAAGAGCGGCTATGATTGCAGCGGCAGGAAGCCATAATTTTATAATGATAGGCCCTCCGGGTTCAGGAAAAACTTTGATTGCTAAACGCATACCAAGTATTTTACCTCCATTATCATTTGAAGAATCACTTGAAATTACAAAAATATATTCAACTCAAGGATTACTCTCAAAAGGTGCAAGCATTGTAACAGCACGTCCATTTAGAACACCTCATCATACAGCATCGTATGCGAGTTTAGTTGGCGGTGGACATAATATCAGAGCAGGTGAAGTTACTTTGGCACATAATGGGGTTTTATTTTTAGATGAATTTCCAGAATTTCAAAACTCTGTTTTACAAACTTTAAGAGAACCTATGGAAGAACGTAGTATTACAATTAGTCGGGCACAAGGTAGCATTACATTTCCTGCCAACTTCACATTAATTGCTGCTATGAATCCTTGCCCTTGCGGATATTATGGCGATAGTGAAAAAGCTTGCCGATGTTCAAACGAAACAAGACGTCGATATTTAAATAAATTATCAGGCCCACTACTTGACAGAATGGATATTGTAATTGAAGTGAAACGTGTTGAGTATGATAAACTGACGCAGGAAACACCAATTAATGGTGTAACATCAAATGATATGCGTAAAAATGTTATCAAGGCACGTGATGCTCAGCGTAATAGATTTAAGAGCTTAAATAATACAATATTTTCAAATTCTAGCATGGGTATAAAAGAGACTCAAAAGTTTTGTGTTTTAGATGATGACGCTAAAAAAATGCTCAACTTTGCAATAAGAAAATTTGCGATGACTGCTCGTGTTTATGATAAAGTGCTTAAAGTTTCTCGTACAATTGCTGATTTAGACTTAAGTGAAAATATTCAAGGGGCACATATAGCAGAGGCTTTGCAATATCGAATTACACTCTAATATATTTATTATTATTTTGTTATCAACTTTTAAATACATCCGAGAATGTAAAGTGTAGTAAATCGAATAATGGATTATGAGGATTTATAATGATAAATGATATTTTACTTTCAAACCCTAATTATGAAGAGGCTTATTCGGCTTCGAAAAATTATGAAGAGACGCCTGAATATGAAAACTCTTTTGATGATGTTTTAAAAAATTCAATAGAAGAAGCAGCTATTAATGATGATATCGATAATGAAAGCGAGAAATCTAATTTAAAGAATAATTCTGATACTAATACAGATACAGAAAGCACTTTGAATGTTGATAAAAATAGTCAAGTTAGTAATTCTAAAGATGCTGATAATGAAGGTGATAGTGATAATTCATTTGCTAATATAGATAAAAAAGATGCTATTAATATAGAAGATGCTGATGATAAGAAAAAAAAGAAGACAGATAAAAAAAATGTATTATTTGATGAGTTATTAACTTCTGATAAAAAAACAGATAAAAAGAAATCTCTTTCATTGGAAGATGTTAATTTTTTTAATAAAATAGATAATAGTAAATTGGTTAAAAATATAGATGTTAAAGAGCTTTTAGTGAAAGGTGATTTATCTAAAAATATAAATTCTTTAATAGAGAAAATTAAAACGGCTTTAAAAAGTGAAAAAATAGAAGATAAAGAACTTAAAGATGAATTAAAAGCATTATTAAGTTTTCTCACTACTGTTAAAGATATTATCGCTTATAATAATACGGCTGATATTAAAGATATTAAGTCTTTGTTAAAAGATGAAAATGTTAAGCTTTCAGATGATGTTAAAAGTATTATATCATCGGCTAAAGATGTTGATGAGCTTTATACTGAAATTTCTAAAAAAGTTGAATCGAAACTTGGCAATATAGAAATTAAAAATAATGAAACTCTTGATGAGCCTTTAGAAATTGATATTAAAACATTAGAGAATAATAAAAATAGTGTTGAGAATGAAAGTATGTTTTCTAATTCTGACTCAAATATGAAAGATTCAAAAAAAGATGACTCGAATAAAAATTTCACAAGAGGTAATGAGAAACCAGCAGAAATGACTGTCGCTATGAATAAAGATGATTTTGTTCAAATGGAGAGTAAACTTCAAAATTCTAATGCTTTATCGAGTGCTAAAATGCCAATGGGTATGTCTAGTGATGCAGCAGAAGTTATGAATAAATTTCAAGACTTGATGAGCAAAATGGTTAATAAAGCACATATGGCATTGAGTAATGGTAAAAGTGAAATAATTATATCGCTTAAGCCCGAGAGTTTGGGCAATATTAATCTTAAAATGACTATGGATGGAGATAATATTACAGGTAAAATATTTGTTGATAATGCTGAAATAAGAGATATTTTTACTAAGAATATGGATACTGTCGTTAAGTCTTTAGCTGAAATAAATGTTAATATCGAAGGTCTTGATGTTATGCTTAGAGATGATATGCCTCAAAAAGACCAAAATGAATTTCAAGAATTTTTAGAAAATAATGAACGAGGTAATGGAAAAGAAAATAAATCTATTAATATGGTTGGTAATGACGATATGCTTATAGATAAGTATTTATTAGATCGGAAGAGCGTCGTGTAGGGAAAGAGTGTCTTCGCCTGTGTA
>CAMQVF010000029.1 GCA_947038115.1 uncultured Spirochaetia bacterium | reverse complement strand
CCAAAATGTATTTCTCCTGGCTTTAAGTATAGAGCATGACCTCCTAGCTCTGCCATTGCTACTTCAAATGATATTCTAGTTCTTGTTGATGGTTCTTCAAATATCATAGCAAGTGAAGCACCATTTAATAATTTAGGAACTGCCTTAAGTTTACTTGCTTCTTTTAAGATTTTAATAAGAGCGCATATATCTACAATCTCATCTTTTGATAACTCTATAGTATCAACTAAATGTTTTATCGTATTCATTATTTATTCCTTAAAACTACTAAGTTAAATATTTTTCTCTTTCATAAATTTTTCTAATTCTATTTTAGCCTCTTCTTGTTCTGTTTTATTTGAATTACTTTTAGGCATGAAATAAACAAGTAATGATCTCATAGCAGTAAGTCTATTTTCAGCCTCATCTATTACTATCGATTTACTAGAGTCTATAACCTCATCTGTTACTTCTTCTCCTCTTGATGCAGGTAAACAATGCATAAATTTGACATTTGGAGACGCTTTTTTTAGCATATCCATACTTACTTGGTATTTTGGAAAGAAAACTTTCATACGTTCTTCATAAGAAAGTTCAGTCTCATATAAACCATACCAAACATCAGTATAAATAAAATCAGCATTTTTTAATGCTTCTTCCATATTTTCAGTTAGACTAAATTTTCCACCAGATATAGCACAATTTTTTTTAGCTATTGCTATATGATGTTCTTTTAAGTGATGGCTTTTAGGTCCAAATTGCACAAATTCTATACCTATCTTTGTACAAAAGAATAGAGTAGAAGCACAAACTTGAGTAGCATCTCCTACAAATACAAGTTTGCAATCCTCTATTTTTTTACCTTCAGGCTTATGTTCAAACATAGTTATACCGTCACCTAATTCTTGAGTTGGGTGATTATAGTCACTCATACCATTTATTAGAGGGATTGAAGCATTTTTAGCCAAAATTTCTATGCTACTATGTTTTTCAGCTCTTGTCATTAAAATATCAACCAATCTCGATAGAACTTTAGCTGTATCTGCCAATGATTCATGAGCACCCATTTGTATTTGTCCTGGTGCTAAATATTGGGCATGGCCTCCAAGTTGTGCCATAGCTGTTTCAAACGCAACTCTCGTTCTAGTAGAACTCTGTTGAAATATCATCCCTAAAACTTTATTTTTTAGTAATTGTGGATAATAGCCAGCCTTAACACATTTTTTTATACTAAGACCTAATTCTATTAAGTTTAGTATCTCCTCTTTACTGAAATCGTTGGTGTCGATAAAGTCTTTAACTTTTTGCATACAAAACTCCTTGTGAAATAATTTTTATATTCTAAACACCTCTGCTTTAAAAGGTGAATTTAGCTATATTGTTTAAAGAATACTCCACAGCAAATCGAACTAGTACCTATAGTTTTATCACTATACTGCACTGCAATTCGAAATGGAATATACCTTCGAAATTAAACTGTATAAATAGATTTTTTAAGTTGTAAAACTTAATTGATTCCTATGAGTCAGATCATGAATAGGGAATGAATGTGAAGATATTTCTTGTACATATTTTATAGTATATGCATCAATTAGACTTTGTCAATAGTTATAGCATAAACTTATTAGCAAATTAGATTAAAATACTTGAAATAATAACTGTTTTAAATTAGACTCTATATTGATGTCAGTTGTTTGCTGATAAATCTGTTTATAAGGGGTCTAATAACTATGAGTAATATTATATTACATAATGGCTATGCAATGCCACAATTGGGTTTGGGTGTATATAAGGCTGAAGATGGCAAGTCGGCTATTGATTCTGTTTTATGGGCATTAGAAGCTGGGTATCGTCATATCGACACTGCTATGATTTATAAAAATGAAAAGAGTGTAGGGGATGCGATAAAGAGCAGTTCAGTGGATAGAAAAGATATTTTTCTTACTACTAAACTTTGGAATGATGATATTAGAGCCAAAAAAGCTAAAGAGGCTTTTTATAAAAGTTTGGAGCTTTTAAGTACCGACTATGTCGACCTTTATTTGCTGCATTGGCCTGCTAAATCTTTCGAAGACTCATGGACTGTTTTGGAAGAGCTTTATAAAGAGGGCTTGATTAAGGCTATAGGTGTTTCAAATTTTAATAAATGTCATTTTGATTCCCTTGAAAAAACGGCGACAATTGTGCCGATGGTGAATCAAATAGAAACTCATCCTTATTTTCAAAATCAAGAACTTATCGATTATTGTTTATCTAAAAAAATAGAGATTACTGCTTGGAGTCCTATTGGTGGCTCTTGGAAGGATGCTAATGTTTTAGAAGATAAAAATATTGAAAGTATTGCAAAAAAACATAATAAAACTATAGCACAAATTATAATAAGATGGCATATTGATAGAAATCTTGTTGTAATTCCTAAATCTGTACGCAAAGAACGTATTATTCAAAACTTTAATATCTTCGACTTTAAATTAGATAGTGAAGATATGAAAGTTATGAAATCATTAGATAAAAACCGTAGATTTGGACCTGATCCAGAGAACTTCGATTTTTAGATTTTAATTAAAGTTTTGGTGTGGATTTTGACAATATTGATTATAATATTTGAATAAAGTCGCTATCTTTTTTGGCTAAAATAATATTTTCATTATAGTCGATATTCACGCCATATGCTTTCATCGGGAATTCTTGCAACTCTTCTTTTGAATAATGAGCTATTATACCCGCTGCTTTTTTCACAACATTTTCATCTATTTCGTCGGCGTAAATTTCTATAAATCCAAGAGGCCCTTTTATATACTGCGGTATTAATATTATAGCCCGAGCATCATTTCGTTTCTCGAGAGCATCATTTTCAGCCTCGTCACGTCCTAAAATTAGTTTATGATTTTCATCAAGCCTTATATGTCTGCCAACCGCTAAATATCTTAAAATATCCATATTAAGTTTATCAGTTCCTTGATGCGCTATTAAATCATTATATTTGCGTGCATAGCCTTTGTCGACAATAGAGCAACCCGCACCCGCAGGTGATGCGAACTCTGTTATCCCAAATTCTTTCACTAACTTCAATTGCATTTCACGGCTTTTACCTTCGATTCCGTATAATTTTTCTCTATCAATAAGCTTTTCTTTTTCAACTATAGTTTCAGGTAAAACTTTGGCAGAAAGTGGACGGAGTAAATAGCCACCGAGCCCACTATCTTTGGCGGCATTATCTAAATCTCTCGCCTTTTGACTCATAGGTCTTTGCCCTTTAACTTCGCCAGTAGCAATAAAATCGAAGCCTTCTTTTTGCATTATTTCATATGCCATTGTAAGCATTAAAATATGACAATCAAGACATGGATTAATCGCCGAGCCATAACCATATTTAGGCTTTAAAAACATATCTAAATATATGTCTCTAAGCGGAACTACTCGAAGCTCTATTCCTAAAAAATCAGCAACTTTTTGAGCCGATTCATCTTTAGGAGCATCAAGAAGTTCATTTTTTATAACCGCAAACTCAAGTCCTGTAACAAACTTTATCGCTGTAACCTCAATATTTTCTCGTTTTAATATCGCACCAGCAAGCATGCTATCAAGTCCACCCGAAAGTAAAAGCAAAGCCTTCACATTTTTTTTATTATTCATCACTATCATCTTCCTCTAACATTTTGTCACGTGCTTTTCTAATTTTTTTAATTATGTCATCAAGTATGTGCTTTTTATCTTTATGCACCAGAGTTCGTATTGCCAAAGTTGTAAATTCTATTTCCGATACTGTTAGCACTTCTTGCTCTAAAAAATATTTTATAATTTCTAGTATTTCTTTTACGATATATTGTTCTAAAATAGAGACAATCATATCTTTATATTCGACAAATGATATATCTTCTTCTCGTTCAGCTTTATCGACAAGATCAATTCTCATTATTCTAATATTACGGAGCAATTCCTTATTTTTCTTGCAGACTTTAAATTCTCTTAATGCAGCAGTCATTTGACTTATATCTTTTTTTACCTCATGTTCGCCTTCAATATTTCTAGTATGATAATATTCTTTATCAATTCCTATAATTACAGAAAGATAATATAAAGTATATTCTCTATGTTTACTAGTATTCATTTCTTTATAATATGGGATAATAATTGGCAGAACTTCTACGGCTCGATTAGAAGCCAATATCGCTAAATGCCATAAAAAACTATACTCATCTTTTTCAGTATTATTTATGAGAGACCATAATGCTATTTCTTTCGCATTTTCACTTTTTCTTTTAGCAAGCGAATAAGCCGCCTCCGCTTTAATATGGGTGTAGTCGGAAGTATATATTTCTATTAAAATTTTCTCAGTTTCTTTGTCTTGAAAATTACTAAATGCCTTTATTATTGAGTATTTTTCTATTAAATTACCTTCTTCATAAAAATCTACCAAAAGTCTTTTTGCTTTTCTACTTGCGATAATCCCTATAGCTTCAATCGCTTCAAGCCTAACATCTTGCTCCAAGTCATGTAATAACTTTATAAGAGGAATTAAAGCTGAAGAAGATTTTATCTTAGCCATATTTTGTGCGAGTTTTTTTCTATTGCCCATATAATAAGGCATAAATGCGGCATTCGCTAGGCGTGAAAAAACCAAAGCGAAATCTAATCTAAATAGTAGATGCCTTAAATGCAAATTATTATTTTCTCTTTCAACTTTGTATTTTGGATATATTATTAAACAAACTATATTTATAAATGATGAAACAATAAACAAAAGCATTATCGGGTGAGGTAATTGAAATTTAGCAAATATTGGCATGGTCGAATATAAATCAGCTATAATACCCGCAAAAATTGGGGCTACAGCTTGACATATTGCGAATATCCCTGAATATATACTTATATATATTAAACCCTTCGACTTGTCTGACATAGAAAAGCCTGATGATGTTATAGATATAGTCCATCCGCCATATACAAAACTGTAAAGCAAAGCAATTACAAGCATTGGAATCATATAATTATCTTTGGGGACTAAAAACCATGTAAGCGGCAGTATTGCTAAAAATGTTATAGTTATTTTGCTAAGAAGCCTCGCACCTATAACTAGCATAAATTTCGCCCAAAAGAATACACCTAAAACAATAATAAACATTGTACCAGCTGTCATATAACCGATTATGTCATATGGAGCTTTAAAATACTCCAAGTAAAATATTGTAAGAAATGGATATATAGTGAATACCGCAAAAGTTGATAATGTGCAGACAACTAAGAATGATCTAAAATTTTTGTCGACCATAGCTTCTTTGAAAACTTCTTTTGTATTTATCTGCATTGCATAGTCTTTATGCTCGGGTTCATATACATAGAAAAATATAATGGCTGATGAGATAAAAGATATAGCCCCGAATGCGAAAAGTATTGGAAAAGCAATATTCGATTCAAAATTTTTAAGAACTAAACTAGATGCGAATATACCTAAAACAGCACCTGTGTTAATTATTATATTTCGAAATGCCAAACGTTGAGAACGTTCGTTGTCAGGCAGTAGATCAGAAAGCCATGAGTTTACAGCACCTGTGAATGACGAAACTAATGCACCAAATAAACAAAGCAAAATGACAATCATAGGAGTGGTTTTGGATACTCCGTTTCGACTTGCCATAAAGCCATAAAATAATGCGCCTAAAAATATTA
This sequence comes from uncultured Spirochaetia bacterium, assembly GCA_947038115.1. Lineage (GTDB taxonomy): Bacteria > Spirochaetota > Brachyspiria > Brachyspirales > Brachyspiraceae > CAMQVF01. The sequence goes on along the minus strand of CAMQVF010000029.1, from coordinate 11,975 downwards.
ATCGTCCTACTAATAGACAAGCTATCGTTATATTTTTTTTCTTTTTAAGTTTATTAATTATAAAAGATGTGAATGGTAGTAAAGTATTTGGAAGCATAGCAAGTGCCGCCATAATACCTACAAAAGCGGAGTTAGCATTAAGCACCTCAACTAAATAGGCAGATATGACAAAACCATTGGCATAGACACCAGTTAAATTAAGAGAAAAATTTGAAACTAAAAGTTCTACATTCCATATAGATAAACCTTTTTTGGCTAGAACTTTTTCTGATAGCTTTTTTTTACTTTTCATATTTTAATATAAAAACCATTTAATGTGAAATCAATGGCGAATTGTATCACAGTATAATAAATATTGTAAGCATTTTTTTATTTTTTTAGCAAAAATTATTCAATAATCTAGTATATAGTTCATGTTATGGGTATGTATAAAATACTTGCATTTTTGTGAATATAAAATACTATTATAGTTGGAGATATTTTTATATTTTCACTATTGGAATGGAGGAATTTAATGAAACATTTTAACTTTGACAAAAGTTTTTTATATTCTATTTTAGAAAAATCTTTATGTAATGGCGGAGAGTATGCCGATCTTTTTTTTGAAGATACAAAGGCAAATTCTATAAGCTATCTTGACTCTAAAGTAGATTCGATGAATTTGGGGATTATGTATGGAGTGGGGCTTCGGGTTATTGCGAATATGAAGACTATATATTTATATTCTAATGATACAAGCAATGAAAGCCTTATGAACTTGGCTAAGAGTGCGTCTTTACTTGTAGATGGGGCTAAAAGTATGCCTAAAATGTTTACGGAGCCACATAATACAAATAATAATCATATAGTACATATGCCACCTTTTGAGGTTTCTTTTGATGATAAAATTGAGGTACTTAAGATTTTAGATAAAACTTCCCGTTCTGTGTCTGATAAAATTAAGCAAGTAATAAATCGGTACATAGAAAAAGAACGTAATATTTTGGTCTGCACAAGCAAGGGAACTTTTGAAGAGGATTCACAAACTTATGTGCGACTTGTAACACAGGCGCTTGCTTCAGATGGTGCGAACACTCAATATGCTCATAAAACTTATGGTGCATTAGACGGCTATAAAATGATTAAAGATATCGACTTAAAAGAAATGGCGACATATTCGGCAGAAACTGCAATACGTATGCTTGATGCGGGCTATCCAAAGTCGGGCAGTTATCCTGTTGTTATTGAGAATGCTTTTGGCGGCGTCATATTTCATGAGGCTTGCGGACATGCACTCGAGGCAACTAGTGTCGCTGATAATGCAAGTGTCTTTTGTGGAAAAATGGGTGAGCGAATTGCTAGTGATGTCGTTACAGCCTATGATGACGGCACAATTTCTAATGCTTGGGGTAGTTATAATATTGATGATGAGGGAAATGCATCGCAAAGAACAATGCTTATTGAAAACGGCGTTCTTAAAAATTATCTAGTCGATGAACTGGGCTCTATGAAAATGGAAACACCTATTACTGGAAGTGCTAGACGTGAGAATTATAAATATGCACCGACTTCAAGAATGCGAAATACATTTATCGATAATGGAGACTCTACATTTGATGAGCTTATCGAAAATATAGAATATGGTCTTTATGCTAAAAGCATGGGTGGAGGCTCGGTTGACCCTGGCACTACCGATTATAATTTTGCTGTTTCTGAAGGCTATTTAATTGAAAATGGTAAAATAACAAAGCCCGTACGTGGTGCGACTTTAATTGGTCGTGGTTGTGATACTCTTATGAAAATTGAAGCAGTGTCTAATAATTTAAAGCTTGCTGATGGAATGTGCGGAAGTGTTTCTGGTAGTGTGCCTACAAGTGTTGGTCAGCCGACAATTCGTGTGAGTGAGCTTACTGTTGGCGGAAGATAATTAGCGGAGAAATATAAAACATGATAACTAATATTAAAGATATTTATAGTATAGTTGAAAATAAATCTAAAGAGAATGCAGTTGGGCAATTTGAAGTTTATATGTCGACTGTAAAAGAAGAAGAGATAAAAATAAGAGAGCATTCGCTTGACGCTTTTGTCGAGGCACAGTCGGGTGGGTGTGCTATTAAACTTATTAAAGACGGGAAGGTCGGCTTTAGTTTTACTGAAAAACTTGATAATGATAGCATTGTTTTATCATTTAATAATGCATTTAATTCACTAAAATATTCATATTCTGAAAAAGAATATAATCATTTAATTGAAAAAGATACTAAAAATAGTGAAGAAAATTATGAAATAATAGATAAAGATTTGAAGTTAAAACCTATTGATGAGATAAAAAATATTGCTCTTGAGCTTGAAGATAAGCTCTATAAACTTGACAAGCGAATAGTGAATGTGCCGATGGCTGGTGCTTCTCGTTATAGTCTCGTGAAAAGCATTATGAATAGCAAGGGTATTAATAAAACTGAAAATAGAATGTCTATTGCTTATTATGCTGATATCATTGCAAAAGAAAATGATAATGTGAAAACCGCTTTCGATGTTCATGCTTCAAGGGATGCATATTTTAATGTCGATGAATTAGCAAATTCTATAAAAGAAGAGGCTATAGGTAAATTGCAATCAAAACCTATAAAGAGTGGCAATTTCGATTCTATATTTTCAAGTTCAGCTATGCGGACACTTTTATCTGCCTATTTAGGGTTGATATCGTCTGATAATGTGCAGAAAAAACTTTCACTCTTTCAAGATAAAAAGAATGAAAAAATAGCAAGCGATATTGTTAACATATATGATGATGCTACACTTGTTGAGTGTTTAGGTAAAACGCATTTTGATGGAGAAGGGCTTAGCACTAGCGAATATTCTATTATCGAAAATGGTGTGCTTAAAGGTTTTTTATATAATAATTACACGGCGAAAAAAGAAAATACTCAAAGCACAGGACATGCATCACGTGGGTCGTACAAATCACAAATAGGGGTTTCGGCTCATAATATAATTCTTAAGGAAGGCTCTAGCAGTCGAAAAGAGCTTATATCGAATATTAAAGATGGTGTTTTTGTTACCGACTTAATGGGCACGCATGCTGGAGTTAATGCGCTAAGTGGCGACTTTTCTTTGCAAGCTGAAGGGATAAAAATCGAAAATGGGGAGCTTAAGTTTCATACTACTCCTTTTATTGTTTCTGGCAATATATTATCATTTTTATCTTCAATTAAAATTATTGGAAATGATACTGAAAAAAACAAGTCGTCAATATATACGCCGAGTGTTTTAGTGTCTGATATTACATTTTCTTGCGAATAGATTTTTGCTAAATTATAACTGGAGTGAACATTTTGCCTGATAAATTACCTGTAAATATTAAAGAAATGAGAGAAAAAAATGTCGATATTGAGGCATGTGCCGATTGTAAGTCGATGTGCTGTTACGATTTAGTGATGGAAATTGATGCGCCTAGAAGTGAAAAAGATTTAGCTACTCTTAAATGGTATTTGCACTTTAAGCATTCATTCATATTTATTTATAAAAATATTTGGTATCATTTAGTGAGAAGCGAGTGTCGATATTTAGATACAAATACTTATCTTTGCACTAATTATAAAGATAGAAGTAGTAAATGTCGAGATCATATGCCACCAAAATGCGAACGTTATGAGAAGTGGTATGATATTTTATTTGATGATCAACGAAAACTTGAAAACTATGTTTATGGTAAAAAATTGATAAAAACAAAAAAGAAGAACTGATATAATGAAAAAAGATAAAATAAAAAATATATGTGTAGGATTTCCTGCATTCGAAGCGAATCAAGGTGTGCCATTGCTGTCTCAAAATAGACAATTTCAATGGTTTAATAAACCGACATTTATATACCCGGTTATTCCTGCATTGGCAGCGACTATGCTTAAACAGGCCGACTATAATGTTCATTTTTTAGATGCTATTGCTCGTAATATGTCGACTATAAAATGGTTTGAATATTTAGACGAAATAAAGCCTGACTTAATATTTTTTGAAGTAAAAACTCCTGTTATATATTATATATGGGAAATTGTAGACTCTCTTAAAAATAGATACCCTGATATGTTAGTCGTTTTAGCAGGCGACCATGTGAGTGCGCTACCGCTTGAGACTATGGAGAATTGTAGAGTTGATTATATTGTTACTGGTGGAGATTTTGACTTTTTATTACTTAATTTAGTCGAGCATTTAAATGGTAAAACTAAACTTGAAAAAGGTATTTACTATAGAAAGAATGGCGAAATAAAAAATACTGGAATGTTTGAACTTAAAAATACTCTTGAAAGTATGCCTTTTATCGATAGAGACTTAACAGAGTGGAAACGTTATGCTTATGATAATGGAAATTTTAAGTGTTTACCGGGTACTTATATAATGTCTGGGCGTGATTGCTGGCATCATAAATGTACATTTTGTTCATGGACTAGTTTGTTCAACAATTTTAGAGTTCGTCAGCCAGTTGATGTTGTTGATGAAATTGAGTTTCTAGTTAAACGCTATCAAATTCGTGAAATTATGGATGACACTGGTTGTTTTCCAGTTGGTGAATGGCTTTCGACTTTTTGTAATCTTATTATCGAGAGGAAATTAAATAAAAAAGTTGTCCTTGATTGTAATATGCGTTTTGGAGCTTTAACTCCTGATCAATATCAACTTATGAAAAAGGCGGGATTTAGATTTTTATTATTTGGTCTTGAGTCGGCGAATCAAAAGACTTTAGACAGGCTTCAAAAGGGAATCGATGCTAAAGAGATATTAAATTCTTGTAAAGAGGCTAGAAAAGCTGGGCTGTTTCCGCATATAACTGTGATGATTGGATATCCTTGGGAGACTGAAGAAGATATTCAAAAAACTCTTGAGCTTACAAAAACTCTTTTGCTTAAAGGTTATGCGTATACAATGCAGGCGACAATTGTTATTCCTTATCCTGGCACTAAACTTTTTGATGAATGTAAGAGAGATAATTTGCTTACAACTGAAAATTGGGCAATGTATGATATGAGGCAAGCGATTATGTCTACAGATTTAGGCGAGGCGAAAATAAAAGAATATGTTCAAAGTTTTTATAATTTAAGTTTTAATCCTATCTTTATGGCGAAAAAGATTTTATCTATTCGTGATTTAGATGATATTAAATATTATGTGAGAGCATTTAAAAAGGTATTTTTTGGACATTTAAAGGATTTCAATTAGAGTAAATAGGGTGGTTTAATATTTTTGAGTGGATTTTTCTATTTTTTTACATTCATTCCAAAAGAAATCCATTTCTTCTAGACTCATATTTTTAATTTCTTTTGAGATTTCAGCCGCTCTTTTTTCTATATATTGAAATCTTCTTTCAAATTTAGCATTTGTTTTGGCTAAAGCACTTTCAGTATCTATATTATTCATACGTGCAAAATCGATTATGGTCATTATTAGATCACCTATTTCTTCTTCAAGGTGTTCTTTATTTTTACTTTCAAAAGCTTCTTTAGTCTCTCTAAGTTCTTCATTAATTTTTTCAAATGAGTCTTCGATACTAGCATATTCAAATCCAACCCGAGACGCTTTACTCATCAATTTATATGCTCTATTTATTTGTGGCATAGATTTAGGAATTCCATCTAAAATAGACTTTCTATCAGCTTGTTTTTCTTTATTTTTTATTTCTTCCCACTGTTTAAGAACTTCTTTAGAGTCTAAATCTTCACTATCTTGAAAAATATGCGGATGCCTTCTAATAAGTTTATCATTAATTTCTCGAAGCACATCATCTATAGTGAATGCATTATCTTCTTTCGCCAGTTGAGACAAAAATACAATTTGAAGCATTAAATCTCCAAGTTCTTCTCTTAGATTTGTTAAATCTTTATTATTTATAGCATCTACAACTTCATATGTTTCTTCGATAATGCAAGGCTTTAGACTATCATAAGTTTGTTCTTTGTCCCAGTTGCAACCATTTTCACTTCGTAAAATAGTTATTATATCAAGAAGTTTATTAAAATTTTCCATAATTTATACTATTTTGCCTTTTTATATTATCTTTAATTTTTTCCTATACCTGTATAATTAAATCTTTTAGGGGTAAGAATCGCACTGTATATTACGGCTTCTTCTACAGATAAGTTTGACAGAAGTCTTTTTTTATTTTTATCAATAGGTACTAATCTACTATTATAGCCTTCAGCATAAACATCTTTTTCTTTTGACATTGATTTTATATCTTCTTCTTCTTTACCGAGATCTTGCAGTTTTTTATTATAGTATTCTTGTTGCTCTAGTATTGTATTATAATTTTCTTGAGTAGAGTGCTTTTTTTCTTCTACTTTATTATAATCATAAGAAATTTTGCTTTCATATACCTCATTCTTTCTTTCTTTCATATTTTCAGTGTTTTGTACTTTTTCAATATGTTTTTTCAAATTTTCAAGAATTTCAAACTCTTCAACATTGCTATCTTGTCTTAAATCTTTTTCTTCTTGAAATTTTCGTTTTTCTTGTTTATTTTTTTGTTTTTTTCCAATTTTAAGTAAGTTACTTGCTACTGCGAATATTGCAAATAGAATAACAGTTATTGGTAGATGTAAAGCATTTCCGACAATAAGTATTATTACTGATATTATTACGATAATTGCTATATTTTTCATATATTTTTAAGCTCCCAAGTTTGAAGTTATAAAACAAAAAGACAGATAACACTTTAAGCTATCTGTCTTTAATATTAATTATTTATAAATTATACTCTTAAACTACCAACTGTCTTTAGGATCGTCAACTTCTTTGTAAGTCTGTAAATACATATCAGTTTTAGCAACAATATTATCAAAGTAAATATAATATTTTCCAAAAGAGCTTTGAGGAGATACATTTACATGTATGCCCATAAAATCGATACCCTCTTGGTTTTGCCCTATGTAACTTTCCTGAGGAATAGTACTAGGAATCTGAATAGATAAATTCTTCCAACCCATATAAGTTAAAGATTCAGAACCAACTTTCTGAACTTCACCTGTATTATCTCTAATATATAGACTTAACTTGTTATCGCTGTTACGACCAGCAACCCAAACGCTAATGTCTTGTGTAATTCCTGGAATTTTCACTGGTCTAGGAGGTGTAACTGAGAACCATGGATAACCACTTTTGAAGTACTCAACTTTAGCCCCTAAAATATACTGATTCGATTCACCACCTTCAGCGATAACATCAGCAGGGCCGCCCTCACGACGGATAACGCTTATTATACCTAAATCTCTAGGCATAGATGCTTCCCAAGTGTTAGCAAATTCGAAATCATCAATTAAGAAATTAGTGACATCTTCTGTTATAAAGTTATTACCACCAGTCTCTCCACCACCACCAGCAACCTCACCTTCCTGAGCCGCTTCTTGAGCGAATAAGAAGAAAGCAAGAGTCAGAATTAATATTGTTGTCAATATAGTTAATTTTTTCATTTATGAACCCCTTTTCTTAAACTCTACTGTGCTTGTTCGGCTTGAGTAGTATTATTATTTTCTTCTTCTTCACCGTTAGAACGCTTGTACTGGTCTGCAGTAGCTCCGCCTGCTTCAACTCCCAATTTTGTTTCTATGTCAGAACCATCATAAGTTTCACTGAATGTATCTGTTACAGCTTGGAAATAATCCAAAAGAACAATAAAGTTATCAGGTCTTTCTTCAGGTGAAGACGTAAAACGGAAATTTAGGAAACGAAGTCCTCTAGCACGAGGAACATAAGGCTCTTGTTGAGGAATATGAGAAGAAACATTTGCTTTCAAATTTTTCCAACCTATATAACGCAATGAACCTAATGGCAACTTATGAGTATATCCCTTGTAGTCTGATAAAATCATTTCAGCTGTGTAATTATAATTACCACCCCATACCCAAACTTCTAAATTTTCAACAAGTCCAGGAATGATTTTCTGCTCAGCAGGAACTAAATCAAAAAAGTTGTGAGATTTTCTAAAAAATGAAACGCTCGCACCAAGTGAATTAGTCGAATAACTTCCTCTGTTTCCCATACCTGCTGGTGTAGAGGCAAACAAACGTAAACTAGGGTATGTAAAATCAACCCCGTTTTCATTAGTTCTTGTCCCTCTGAATATAAAACGACTAGAATTCGATATCGGCAACCATTCGTCTAAAGTTTCAAAGTTATACATCAACACTGTTTCTAGGTAAACGATTTTTGATTGTCCGTAAGCAACGACCGAAAATGCGCTTATTGCTATAAAACAAACCAAAAAGTAACGAGCGATGACTCGCGTACCTCGAAAATATTTCATAGTGTACTCTCCTTAAATATTATATCACTTACTAAAGATATTTTAGTTTTCTAACTGCATTTAAGTATATGATATTTAAAAAAAATAGTCAATAGAATTTAAAAAAAAGAACCGATTTAAGAAAATTATTTTTGCAAATTAAATTTTATAGAAGACTAGTTTGAAAAATACTCTAAGTTTTTTATATTCTCTTGATTTTTTATATTTTTATTATATGATAATTTATTATGAAAATTACAGATGCTATGAAAACTTCTCTTATTAGAAAGGGAAATGAGCTTTTTAATACTGGGCAAATAGACGAGGCCTATCGTTGTTATCTCACGGTTTCCTATTTTACAGGAATTGAGCGTGTTGCTGATTATTATAATTTCGATAAAAAAGAATATCTTCGTGCATACAGGCTTTATAGAATGCTCACAAAAGAGAATTCTAATCTTGGTGGCAATGTTCGTGTGAAAGCTAAAATTGATGACATCACTACTAAACACTTTCTTAAAGCTATTCGTAAATGGATGAGTGAAGATGTTGCAACAAATAATGATAAACCTAAAAGAACATATCATTCTGTTGAAAATACTTCTAGTAGTAAAGATAAGTTTCACTCTCATTAATAATTAAATTATATTTATTGGAGCTTAAAATAAAATGACAGAAAATAAAGATATAGAAAAAAAAATAAAAGAGTTATCGAGTAATTTTTCCGACTCAAACGCTCTTGTGATAATTTTGGCAGCAGGTCATGGTAAACGTATAAAAAGTTCTACTTCAAAAATGCTTCATACAATATGGGGAGTGCCTAGTGTTGAGCGTGTTCATTTGGCTTGCAAAAAAGGAATTGAAAACACGAACACAGCTATAGTTGTAGGCATTAAAGCTTTGGATGTTGCTAAAGCTATAGGCACTACCGATGCCACTCAATTTGTCTATCAAAGTGAGCAATTAGGCACGGGGCATGCTGTTCAAGTTGCTTTGAATAATATTGATATTAAAAATATAAAATACTGCTATATTATTTATGCCGACATGGGGCTTATGGATTATAAAACAATTAATGAGTTTCATTCTACATTTACAAATTCCAATTCAGATATGATAGTGATGACTTCTCTTTATGAAGGTAATATTGAAAATAACTGTTATGGTAGAATTCTTAGAGTTCCTAATGGCAATGTTTTGGGTTGTATGGAGCATAAAGATATTTTAGCGATGAAAAGTGATGAAAATATTTCTATTAATTATAAAAAAGAAAATTTTTCTTTTAAGCGAGATGAACTTCTTTATGAGGTTGATGAATATAACGCGGGTGTTTATGGCTTTAAGATGGAATATTTGTCGAAGTTTATAAATGAAATTAAGTCGAATAATGCACAAAATGAAATTTATTTAACTGATATGATTGAGATTTTTGTTCAAAATAATTTAACAATTTCAACCTATACGCCAGAAGATTCAAAAGTTGTTTTAGGGTTTAACGACAAAACAGTGCTTAAAGAAATGGAAGGAATTGCTCGTGAGAGTATATATGAAAGGCTTAAAAATATAATAACTATACATGATAGGGATGATTTTTTTATTGATGAAAATGTTGTAGAATATATTTTAGAACTTGAAAAAGAAGGACGTCCACTTGATATAATGATTGGAAAAGGTAGTTTTATCGGCAAAGGTGTTAAACCTAATTATGGTTCTACATTCGATCATCTTTCACGAGTTAAAGGTGATGTATCTTTAGGTGAAAATGTTTATATTGGTGAAAATGTATTAGTTCAATGTGTCGAAGGACAAACTCTTCGATTGGATGATAATGTTGAAGTTTATAGAGGCAATCAAATAAGAGGTAATGTATCAATTGGTGCATGTTCTATTTTTGAGCGTGGCGTTAATATTACAGGTAGTGATGAGCATCCAACGAAGATTGGTAAAAATGTTTTAATTAAGGGCATAAGTTATTTATATGGTTCTGTTATAGAAGATAATGTCTATATTGAACATTGTATTTTTTACTATTCTAAAATAGAAGAAAAATATGACTCAAATGGAGACATAATAAAATGTAGATTTATACGCCCAAAGCCTGAAGGTTTAGAAGTTGTCAAAAACTTAGAAAATTAATTTAGATTATGAATATTGCAAAATCTATTTTCTATCTATATGCCGTTTTTTTTATAATAGTAAATAGCTTATATTCTCAAGGCGAGTCGACATTAGAAAATACCAAACCTCCACTGTCAGAGCATACTGTTTATTTGAATGTTGTACAAACGCTTGAAACTTGGACTATCGCATCGCTTCCTAAACCTACATCGATGACAGAGCTTTATGTCGATAAACTTTCTAATATTTATTTTGGTTATTATGATACAAAACTAGGTTTGCCTGTTTATGTGCATGGAAAAGATGGCAATTTTATAAAGCGTGAAATGGATAAAACTCGTGGACGTGGGCATTTGCTTGCTATGGCTAAAGATAAAGCCTTTAATGTTTATGCTGTATATTTGGATGAAAAAGATAATACACTTTGGTATGCAAATAATGCGGGGGTGTCAACTTTTACGGTTACGGCTTTAGATAGAAGGCTTAATATTAATGCAATTCAAATGAAGCCTGTTATTTCTGTTTTCAACAAGCCTATTGTTTTTTTTGTTGATAAAAATGGTTATATATCTGTGTCGAGATATTTAAAAGATAGATTTATTACCGAATATTTATATACAAACTCAAGAATAAAAAGTATTTATCCTGTAACAAGTTTAAGTGGCTATGTTATGTATTTGCAAGAATATGACACTGGAAATATTATCTATTCATCGAAAAAGTCGAATGAAAGTTTTAAATATGCATTTAATAATGCAATAGTTACAAATTCACTTTTGTTTTCAGTGCATTATGAGTCAAGCGATAGATTTTCAATTGCATATACAAAAAAAGATTCACCTAATAACATACATTTAATGTCTTATGATTTTGGAATATTTTCTGATTCACTGATTGTCGAAAGTGATGAAGAAGTTGAAAAGCTTGATTTAGCGACTATGCTTTCTTCTGAAAAAGTTGTTTTATATAAAACATCAAATAGTAGGCTTAGATTATATGTTGAAAGTGTCGACATTGATTTATCTAATGTTGTAGGCGAGGTTAGTGGCGATATTTATTTGGCATCGTCATATTATCCTTATTTTTATATATTATATTATAGCGATTTATTTAACGAAATTAGAGTATCATTTCTTAATATAAATGATATAGATAGGTTGAAAAATAGACGATAATTAGACTATATTTATTTTTTATAATAGTATAGAATGTGAACAGTAATTTTAATTTAGGGATAGGTTTATGAGTGAATTAGAAAATGGAACTTCGAAAACTGAGAAGGTTGTAAAATTAAGCTTTTTCGAGAAAAACAATAGAGAATGTCCTCTTTGTAAAGCTAAATTTTATCATGAAATGCTACTTACAGGTGGCTCAAGGCTTATAGCTGGCAGTTTGCGTGATGACTTAAGGCGTACTTATGAGAAGAGTAGTAAGTTTGGAGTCGTGTATCCTCTTATATATGTTGTCGTCGTGTGTCCTGAATGTTTGTATGCGGCATTCCCTGAAGATTTTTCATTGGTTGACTTGAGTAGAAAAAAAGAGGCTTTAGGTGAAAGATATAATAGAGTGAAATATCTTGAAGAGTTTTTTGGATTAAATGTTGACT
>CAMQVF010000028.1 GCA_947038115.1 uncultured Spirochaetia bacterium | reverse complement strand
CCAAACGGAATTTCGAGTTTCCAAAAATTGTTTTTTTCATAATATATTTCTCCTTATTAAAATATAAATCAGTCTATAGTATATAATATAACAATTAAATGTAAATAATACAAAAAAATTTCTACATTTAAAGTGCGTTTTATTTTTGTACATATATAGTGTTTATATAATGAATGCTATTAATTATACTCTGGATTAATCTAATCTATGAGGTTCTAAATGAAAAAAATTATTTGCTTTATCGTTCTATTAAATTTATTTACAGTATCTTCTATTTTTTGTCAAGATAACAAGAATGCCGATTTTAAAAATGGTTTCACATTCGGAGCTTTTGGAACTTTGGGTGGAAATATACAAGGTGTGGGTTTTGAATTTGGGTTTGGATTGCTAAAAAAAGGCTCATTTTATATGAGAAATCATCTTGAAATAAATGGAATGAATTTACCCGCAAGCCCTTCTCAAGCAGGTGCATTGGGCTTTAGAGAGAAATTAATTATTGGAGGAAATTTTCCTATAGTTAACTCTTTCTCTATTCGCACATATACTTCAATTGAATTAGGTTTTCAAATGCTTGGCATCGGCGAAGAAGGTGATGAATTATATGTAAAATTCGGTGAGGCTCCGTTTATTCTTGAACCTCGAATAGGTGCTGGTTTTGAATTTTTATTTAATGTAGGCGACAAAAAATCTGCCAGTATTTTCATAGAAGTCTTAAAAGGTGTGCAAGTACTTACAACGGGTGTGTTATTATCAAGTGAATACCCGGGCTTAGAAAACACCTATGTCGCATTTAATATTGGTGGAAGAGGATATTTTTAAGATTAAGACTAATCCATTTTTTACAAAGTTTATAGAGAATAGTTTTAGATTATGAATGTAAACTTGTATCTTATTATTTTTTAATATATAATTTAGTCGATAGTTTTCATAAAACACACTGGAGATTAATATGACTTATCCTATTTTTTTAAGCCCTTTTATAATAAATCCGTCTATCCCAATTAGGTGGTATGGTTTCATGTATATAGTAGGCATTGTTTGTTCTCTTTTTATATTAAAATATGCTGAAAAGAAAAAATGGATGGAATTTCATTATATAAAAAATAAAAAAGGTGAAAAAGAAGGCGGCCCAATTGACATGGTTTTCTACACCGCTTTAATAGGAATATCAGGTGCACGTTTAGGATATTTTCTTCTTTATGATCCACTAGCATTTCTGACACCATGGGAAGTTTTAGGAATTTATTTTAATAATGGTATAAAGTTTTCTGGGTTTTCAGGCATGAGCATACATGGTGGAATTGCAGGTGGTATTCTCGGATTAATTATTTTCGCTAAAAAGTATAATTATAAATATTATGACGTATTAGATATATCAACATTATTAATTAGTTGTTCGATATTTTTTGGACGTATTGGTAATTTTTTAAATGCAGAACTTTATGGGCGTCTAACCGATTCTATTTTTGGAATGCGTTTCCCATTATATGAAATGGTTGGTGGCTATGAAAAATGGATAGCTCTCCTACCCGCTTTAAGACCTTACACAGAACCAAGACATCCTTCGCAACTTTATGAGGCATTTTTAGAAGGTATTGTTTCAATAGCAATTCTTTATGTGCTCACAAAACACAAAGATAAATTTAGACCCGGAACAAGAACTTGGGTTTGGTTTATACTTTATGGAACATTTAGAACAATTGTTGAGACTGTTCGTGAATTATCAGAGTGGACTATCGGAGCATTAACTTCAGGGATGATCTACTCGATAATTATGGTTGTTTTAGGAATTGTAATGCTAATATATATTTATAGTAAAAAAGAAGCAGTTAAAGATAAAAAGTAATTTTTAGTATTATTTTTTATATAATGGAGTAATGTACAATGGTTTATCAAATAGCTACAAATAGAATTTTAATAGGTATAATTTCTTATGCCGTTTTTATAATATCAGCAAGCACACATGAGTATTCGCATGCTCGCAGTGCCTATAAATTGGGGGATCAAACTGCCTATCGCTTGGGCAGACTTACGCTAAACCCAATGGCACATATCGACATACTCGGTAGTGTTATTTTACCTATAATGGCTGCTTTCACAGGAATTCCAGTAATCGGTTGGATGAAAGCTGTGCCTGTCAATCCTTATAATTTCAAAAATCCTGAAAAAGGTCAAGCTATAGTTTCATTTGCTGGCCCTTTTGCTAATCTAATTATCGCAAGCATTGCATTTATTATTATGAAAGCTCTCACTATTAATGTTAATGGAGCTCCTTTTATATATAATATTGTGCAGTCGAATTTGGTAACTTCACATCCAATTTTTTTGAATATGATTTCTATCGGAATAGCATTTTTATGGATGTTTTATTTGATAAATATTATGCTAATGTTTTTTAATTTGCTACCATTTCCTCCACTTGATGGCGGATGGATATTAAGATATTTACTTCCATTTGAAGGCAAAAAAAAGTATGACGCTATTTATCCTTATGGTTTTTTAATTTTATATGGTTTATTATTCTTAGGTGTTTTAAGAACCATGTTGGGTTTTATTCAAAGATATTCTGTCGGGTTCTTGGGTGACTCACTTAGTATTTTGTTTATGATTTAATATTATATAATTAAAAGAAAATTAGCCCAAAAACTCCACCGACAATAATCATAATAACTGGGTTTATATTTTTTATATATATCACGAAAAATGATAATGCAATAATAAAAATCGATTTTATATTTTGTGGATTTATAATAGTATTTAAATCTAATATATTATTCTTCATTAAAAATGATAATGCAACAGATATTATAATTGCAGCAACTACTGGATGTACAACCGATAAAGTTTTTTCAAAAATACGCAATTTATGAATACGTTCAAAAAAATATGCCGCTGTGAGAACAATTAAAAAGCTGGGTAAAACTACAGAAACAACACAAATAATCGCACCAAGTAATCCATACATTGTGTAACCAAGAGAACAAGCAATATTTATGGCAACTGGACCGGGGCTACTGCTTGAAATTGATATTATATTTCCAAGTGTTTCGCTGTCAATTGCTATGTTATTATTTATAATTTCGTTTTCAAGAAGTGCGATGACGGTATATCCACCGCCGAATGATAAAAAACCTAATTTAATAAATATTAAAGATAAAGTAAATAAAATGCTCATAAATATTATCCTTTCAATTTATTTAGATTAATTTTTATACTAATAAAATAGATGATAACTCCAATTAAAATGGCTGCAAATATTATAAATGCTATTGATATATTCTTAAAATATACAAGTACAAAAAGAGAGAGAACAAAAAATATAGAATACTTTATGTCTTTTGTCATCGATTTTCTTAGAATTCTAAAGCCAGCCAAAAATATCATGACAGCAACAACGGGTTTAACTCCGCTAAGCACTTTCACAACATATTCATTAGTGTACATATCTGAAAAAATTGCGACAACAAGAGTTACTATAAAAAACGAAGGTAGTATTGCACCCAATGTTATTATAATTGCCCCGAGAACTCCACCGACAAAATAACCGACAAATATTCCAACATTTATGGCGACTGGGCCTGGTAGTGAACTTGCAATTGACACTATACTTGTAAATGTCTCAGGAGGCATTAATTTATAATTTTCAACAATTTCCTTTTCGATTAATGAGACTAAAGAATAGCCACCACCGAATGCAAAAAAACCTTGTTTGAAAAATATTAAAAAAAATTTAAACATCGATTACTACCCTTCTATTTCTAGTTTGTTATATTTAATTTTACTTTACAAAAACAAATCTCTATTATATTATATAGATTATGTTTTAAAATACAAATAATAAAATTTAAAAATAATAAATTAAAGGAATATAAAATGGCTCTTTCTATAGGCATCGTAGGGCTTCCTAATGTTGGGAAATCTACATTATTTAACGCATTAACTAATGGTAAGGCTGAAGCCGCTAATTATCCATTTTGTACAATAGATAAAAACGAAGCTTTATCTATTATATACGACGAGAGAATTGATAAACTTTCTCAAATGATGAACTCTAAAAAAAAGATTTACAATACAACTATGTTTGTTGATATTGCAGGTCTTGTTAAGGGTGCATCTAAAGGTGAAGGTCTTGGTAACAAATTTTTATCTCATATTAGAGAGGCAAATGCAATTCTTCAAGTGGTGAGAGTTTTTGAAGATGATAATATCACGCATATAGGTGTGATTGATCCTCTAAGAGATATTGAAATAATATTAACAGAACTTATGTTAGCCGATATGGAAACAATTACTGCACGTATAACAAAAAATACTCGCTCATTAAAAGGTGTTAAAAGTAAAACTGTTGAAGAAGAAACTGCTTTGCTCGAGAAGTTATCGAAAGACCTTGACGATGGAAAGCCTATTTTCTCGCTTTCACTCACCGATACCGAGAAGTTAATTATACGTCCATTGTTTTTGTTAACAGCTAAAGAAATGATGATAGCTGCCAATTTATCTGAAGGCGAGTTGTCTGACCCTACTAAAAATAAACATTTTGTAATTTTAAGTGAATATGCTAAAGATCACAATATTGAACTTATACCATTTTCTGCAAAAATAGAAGCGGAATTACAAGAACTCGATGAAGAAGAACGCTTAAGTTATTTATCAGATATTGGCGTTTCAGAGTCGGGAGTTTCAAGGCTTGCAAAGGCTGGTCATAAACTTTTGAATTTAATTACATATATTACAGCGGGTGAACAAGAAACACGTGCATGGACTGTGAGACGTGGCGCATTAGGCCCAGAGGCTGCAGGTGTCATTCATAGCGACTTTGAACGTGGATTTATTAGTGCAGAAGTTATAACTTATGAAAACTTGCTTGAGATTGGTAGTTTAGTTAAGGCAAAAGAAAAAGGTTTGGTTAGGCTTGAAGGTAAACAATATGAAGTTCAAGAAGGTGATGTAATATTGTTTAGATTCAATGTTTAGATTTTTAGGGTGAAATAATGGAAAATTTAAGAGATAAAAAAAAATTAAGAAGTAATGATGCAGTATATGGCATTGAAAGAGCTCCAAATCGAGCTTTGTTTTATGCCATGGGTTATACAAAAGAAGAGCTTGATAGGCCTTTAATTGCTGTGGTCTCTGCTCATAGTGAAATTGTACCCGGGCATGTCCACCTCGATAAACTAGCTGATGCGATTTCTGCAGGAGTGAGAATGGCAGGTGGAACTCCGATTTTAATTCCTGCTATTGGTGTTTGTGATGGAATTGCTATGGGACATCCAGGCATGCGTTATTCGCTTCCTTCACGAGAGCTTATTGCTGACAGTCTCGAGACTATGGTTATGGCGCATTGTTTTGATGGCGTAGTACTTTTACCTAATTGTGATAAAATCACGCCTGGAATGCTTATGGGTGCTGCTCGTGTAAATATACCGTCGATTCTTGTTAGTGGCGGTGCTATGCTTGCTGGTAAAGTTAACGACAAAGAAATAAGCCTTTCAAATACTTTTGAGGCAGTTGGTGCGAATAAAGCACTGATGATGAGTGATGAAGAATTGCAAGAATATGAAGAGGAGTCCTGCCCTACTTGTGGAAGTTGCGCTGGAATGTACACAGCCAATAGCATGAATTGTTTATCTGAAGCTTTAGGAATAGCATTACCAGGCAACTGCAGTTTACTCGGCACGTACGCAACTTGCTAAAAAAGCTGGCATGAAAATAATGCATCTCGTTGAAAATAACATTTGCCCTCGTGATATTCTTACAGAAAAAGCATTTAAGAATGCAATGGCGTCGGACATGGCTTTGGGCTGTAGTACAAATAGTATTTTGCACTTGCTTGCCATAGCTCATGAAGCTGGGGTGAAAATTGAATTAGAAACAATAAATGAAATAAGCGAACGAACACCTAATCTATGTCATTTGGCACCAGTGGGTAATTATCATATTGAAGATTTAAATGATGCAGGTGGTATTCAAGCATTGCTTAAAGAATTATCTAAAAAAGATTTAATCGATACAAGTCTTCCAACTGTAACTGGTGAGACGGTTTTCGAGAATATCAAAAATGTAAAAAATAAAAACACTGACGTTTTAAGAGATATTGAAAATCCTCATAGTATTACTGGCGGAATTGCTATACTTTATGGAAATATTGCAGAGAATGGATCGGTTGTTAAGCGTTCTGCAGTTGACGAAACAATGCTTAAACATGAAGGCCCTGCCCGTGTTTTTGATAGTGAAGAAGATGCTATTAAATCAATTTATAGTCGAGAGATTAAAGAAGGCGACATTGTAGTTATTCGATATGAAGGACCTAAGGGAGGACCTGGAATGCGAGAAATGCTTGCACCAACTTCTGCACTTGCTGGCATGAAATTGGATAAATCGGTGGCTTTAATTACTGATGGACGTTTTTCAGGGGCATCTCGTGGAGCATCAATCGGACATGTCTCACCTGAGGCTGCAGCTGGCGGAAATATTGCTTATATTAAAGAAAATGACATAATTTCTATTGATATTCCAAATAAAAAAATAGAATTAAAAGTTACTAATGAAGAATTAGCAAAACGTAAAAGTGAAATGAGCCTTAAACCAAAAAAAGAACTTACAGGCTGGCTTAAGAGATATTCGAAACTTGTTACATCAGCAAATACAGGAGCTGTTCTAGAATAAACTTATAATTTACTTATTGATAATTTTTACTTTATAAATATAGTTATCAATAGTTGCAATAATCATATATGCATGATAATATTAAATTGAAATATGACTAATTTTTTTTATAATAAAAAATATATATTACTTTTAATATTATTTGTAATTTTATTAAATATTCAAAATACTTTATATTCTAATAATAAAGACATAAATAAACAATTATTACAAATGCGTGTTGATTATTATGATGACAAATATATTCCAAAAGAAGAA
Source organism: uncultured Spirochaetia bacterium (assembly GCA_947038115.1). Taxonomy (GTDB): domain Bacteria; phylum Spirochaetota; class Brachyspiria; order Brachyspirales; family Brachyspiraceae; genus CAMQVF01. The sequence goes on along the minus strand of CAMQVF010000028.1, from coordinate 11,525 downwards.
GAGTTAATTAGTCAATATAAAAAAATTGAAAATATAAAAAATCGTGAAGATAGATTATATAGCATGTCGATTTGGGCAATTTTATACTCTGAACTAATTTGCTATTATTATATTGATATCGATAAAGAAAGTTTAGATTTTTTGAATGAAGTTTATTCTTCCCTTAAAAATGACATAAAAAAAAGTAAAAACTCGAATCTATTTAAGAATATGGGTGAGTTATCTTTTTTAATGCTTAAAGTTAGCCAAAAAAATAAAATGGTGCATATTCTTGACACTAGAGATTTTTTTCTTAAAAGCATTAAACTGAATAAAAATAATCACCGTGCAAAGCTTGGACTTGGAAAATGGTGGGGATATCTTACTCTAAGCAAGGACCATCGAGAGCTTAATCATCCGAGAGCGCAAGTTTATAAGTATTTGAGTGATGAGAATATTGATAAAATTAAGAATGGTGAACAAAATGAATGGGTGGATATCGATATATTAAATGCACTTTATATACGTTCGCTTGTGAATATTAGAACATTAAAAACATCGGATGCTTATAAGGATTTAGAAAAAGCACAAAATATATATCCTAAATCTTATGTTATAAAAAAACTTAGCAATCAATATGCTAAAAATATAACTGGATGGGATTACTAAAAATGAGTAAAAAATTAGTAATTATAATATTTTTTGTATTTACATCGCTTATATATTCTCAAAATATAGTAGAAAAAAAAGGGCTTTTTTTATATAACGCACCTTTTTATGCGAATTATGGCTACTCTCAAAGATATAACGACTTAAATATATATTTCCCGTTTATAGGCATAGGCCTCAATTATACTAAATATTCCATAGCGTTTTATGCACAAACAGGAATTAATATTTTTTATAAAGATTTCACTTGGCGACTCGAGTATCTTCAAGGTATCGTCCCCGATTTTGGTGCATTTGATTATAAAAATTTAGAGTATTTTGGTCAAAATATTTTTATGTATGACTTCGACTCATTTAGAATTTCAAGCCTTACAAAATCTGGAATATTTTTATACTCAAAGCATACTAGATATTATACAAATCTTGAAGAAAATTCACATACAAAATTTGGACTTGGTCAAGTGTTCAGTTTAGATGCTCAAATTTTTAACAATGATTTTGTTATATTTACAGGTATGATTAGTTTTGCACTTGATCATATAATCGATAATAAACAAACTTCATATAATGTGAGAATAAAAACGCCAGTAACAATAGATTTGCCCGCTTCGAAATTAGGGTTTATGGCAACAGCTTTTTATACCGATTATTTAAGTGAAGACATGGGTTATATGATATCTGAAAGAGCGTCTGGTTATGATGAGGCTATCGATATATTTATTCATGATATTGACGGGCTTTATAATAATTTTTACGATATGTACTTCACAATCGATGCTATTTATAGAGTCTATATGAAGTTTTTACCCACAGTATATGACAGAATTTATATTGCTTTCGGAGGAAATACTGGAGTCGCATACTCAAGGACAAGAAAAAATTTAGACTATTTATATATGGGAACAGTCGCTATTGGATATGAACTTTATGACACAATTCCATTTGAAGCAAGATTCACAGTTGACCAAGATTTAAATGTATTTTTCAATGTCTCTGTAGTAAGCCCTATTTCACATCGATTCGATAGTAATTTAGATTAATTTACAAAGGAAATGAATGCAATCACGAATAGTTAGAATTATTTTTATTATATTAGGATCAATATCTCTTGCATTAGGTGCAATTGGTGCGACTTTACCTGTGCTGCCGACAACCCCATTTTTACTGCTCACCCTTTTTTGTTATGCGAAAGGCTCACAAAAATTTCATGATTGGTTTATGAGAACATATTTATACAAAAAACATCTTGAATCATTTGTTACAAACCGTTCGTTAACACTCAAAACAAAACTTAGCATACTTATATTTGCAAGCTCGATGCTCATAATTTCATTTATACTTGTAGATAATATATATGTTCGAATTTTAATATTATTTTTAGTTTGCTTTAAATATTTTTACTTTTTTAAATTTATAAAAACTACTCCAAAAGAAAAAAAATAGCTAAAAATAAAGCCCTCTAGATTTACTAGAAGGCTCTGTTCTATAAGAAAGTAAAGTTTGTTACTCTACTTAAAAGTAATTTTCGACTGATCAATACCAGCTTCTTTAGCGATACCAACAGCATAATCTTTATGAACTTGAGCACAATTATTTATGTGTCTAATTTTAATAAACTCAGGAGCATCAGCAAAAGCCCGAGCTGTATTACCATAAAGAGCTTCTTTTTGTTCAGGGCTCATTATATTAAATAAATCTAGAACTTGAGAAAAATAATCGCTGTCATCTTCTCTAAAGTCATATTGATAAGCAGCACCTTCTAAATCTAATGCTGGTTCTTTATGTTCTGGTTGTTCTTGCCAAGTGTTTTCACTATTTGGTTCATAAGCTAGAGTCGAGCCAAAGTTGCCATCAACTCTCATTGATCCATCTCTATGATAATGATTAGTCTCACATTTTGCTCTATTTACAGGAATTTGATGATGATTAACACCAAGTCTGTAACGCTGAGTATCTCCATAAGAGAACAGTCGGCCTTGCAACATTCTATCAGGTGAGAAACTTATTCCAGGAACAACATTAGCAGGATTAAACGCTGCTTGCTCAACATCTTGGAAATAATTTTCAGCATTTCTATTAAGCTCCATCATACCAACTTCAATAAGTGGATAATTTTTTTTAGACCAAACTTTAGTTAAATCAAAAGGATTAAATGGACAATTTTTCGCTTGTTCTTCAGTCATAACTTGAATACACATTTGCCATTTAGGAAAATTTTTATTCTCAATAGCCTCAATTAAATCTTTCTGATTACTTTCTCTATCCATTGCAACAACAGCAGCAGCTTCTTGGTCTGTAAGAGTTTTAATGCCTTGTTGACATACAAGATGGAATTTAACCCAAGTACGTTCATTTTTAGCATTAATCATACTAAAAGCATGACTACCAAAACCATGCATATGCCTATAACTAGTAGGAATACCTCTATCGCTCATTGTAATAGTAACTTGGTGTAACGCCTCAGGCAAATTAGACCAAAAGTCCCAATTATTTTTAGCACTACGCATATTAGTTTTAGGATCTCTTTTTACTGCATGATTCAAGTCAGGAAATTTCAATGGGTCACGCAAGAAAAATACAGGTGTATTATTTCCAACTAAATCCCAGTTTCCTTCTTCAGTATAAAATTTAGTAGCAAACCCACGAATATCTCTTTCAGCATCAGCAGCTCCACGCTCACCTGCTACGGTAGAGAAACGAATAAAAAGCTCAGTCTCTTTTCCAATTTCAGAAAATATTTTAGCTTTTGTATATTTTGTAATATCATGAGTTACAGTAAATTTACCAAAGGCACCAGAACCTTTTGCATGCATTCTTCTTTCAGGAATAACTTCTCTATCAAAATGTGCTAATTTCTCAAGAAACCAAACATCTTGAAGCAACATAGGACCTCTTTTACCAGCGGTCGCAACATTCTGATTGTCAGCAACAGGCGCACCTGAAACAGAAGTTAATTTTTCATGTTTTTTATCTTTATCAGACATATAAAAACTCCTTTGAAATATTTCAATTCACTTACAAATTACATTATATACCTTTATTAAATTTTTTCAAGTTCTTTATTAGTAAAAATTCGCTTTTAGAATACCATACCTAAAGATATTCTACCATAAGGAGATAAAACCTCGCTTGGGTCAAGAGATACAATTATTCCTGTACCAACTCCCACTATTGCTTCATTAAACTGAAGATATAAAGTTACACCCAGTAGCTGTTTATGTTTCATCAAGTCTATAAAATTTTCATCTAGACCAGGAACACTATCAGGACTTGTTATAATTGACATTGGATATGAAGTTGAATATGCATAAGAATAGTCAACTGAAATACCAGCACCAAAACTATACAAAATATCAGTAAGCACATCATCAATCATGCACATATAACCTATAGATACATTACCTAAAAAACCCATGGGTGATTCTGTATCATCTAAAAGTCTATCTGCTGCAAGGTTAAAACCTAGACCAATTTTAAAAAAACCTTTATGATTCGGCTTGCCTCTAGCATTGAAAAAATGATAAGAATCAACTACAAGCCCCGCATTTCGGTTAAAGTAAGTAGTAGATAAACCAGTACCGATAGAGTATATATCTCTATCTAAGTGCTTAACTTGACCATACAAAGAAAACGAAAAAAGAAATAATAGCATAACAAAAACTTTTGTAAAACATTTCATAAATACCCCCATAATTTATTACAGACTATAGACTATGTCTATAGTAAATAATTGTCAATATATAAAATGATTTTTATGTCAAAAAAAACTTGATAATTGTCAATTTATGACTATAATTAAACTAGGGCACATTGCGTTTTATGTAAAAAAAAACAGATTTATAAGGGGTAAATATGACAGTAGCTTTAATCTTGGGCGGTGGACGAGGAACCAGACTTTATCCTTTGGTTAAGGGGCGATCGAAACCTGCTGTTCCTTTAGCTGGAAAATATAGAATGATTGATATCCCTGTTTCAAATTGTATTAATAGTGGATATAGAAATATTTATGTTATAACACAATTTAACAGTGCCTCGCTTAATAATCATATACATAATGCCTACAGATTCGACAGCTTTTCAAGGGGTTATGTTCGTATATTAGCAGCCGAACAGACGGAGAATAGTGAGAACTGGTATCAAGGTACTGCCGATGCGGTAAGAAAAAACATAGCTCACTTCGAGGGTGAAAGTGTTCATAATGTGCTTATATTATCGGGTGACCAAGTTTATCGTATGGACTATAAAGTTCTAACTCAACATATGCTTCAAACTGATGCTGATATTGTCGTTGGAACAATTCCTGTTGTGCGAGAAGATGCTAAAAGTTTTGGGGTTATGCATACAAATAAAAGGGGTCAAATTACCTCATTTTATGAAAAACCACAAGATGAAGATTTATTAAACTCGCTTAGACTTACTGATGATCAAAAGGGAATATTAAATATTGAAGATCCGAAAAAAGAATACTTGGCTTCTATGGGAATTTATTTATTCAAAAAGTCAGTTCTTTATGATGTATTATCAGATGAAAATGTTATGGACTTTGGAAAAGATGTAATACCTCAAGCCATTAAAAAATATAAAGTATATAGTTATGCTTTCAAAGATTATTGGGAGGATATCGGAACGGTTAAGGCCTATTTTGATGCTAATTTATCTTTTGGTGGCACAAAACCTCCATTCGATTTTTATGATCAAGAAGCTCCAATATATACGAATATGCGTTATTTGTCATCGTCAAAAATAGAAAACTCTAAAATATACATGAGCACTATTTCAGACGGCTGTATAATCGAAAATTCTACAATTAAAAATGCGATTATAGGAATGCGTTCACTTATAGAAGCAGGCTCGAGTTTAGAGCGAGTCATTCTTATGGGTAGCGATTTTTACGAAACCCCTGCCGACATAGAGAGATGCAAGTTGCGTAATAAACCGATTATTGGAATTGGTAAAAAATGTAAATTGAAAAATGTTATAATCGATAAAAATGTAAGAATCGGCGATAATGTTACAATTGTTAACAAACGAAAAATTATGAACGAGGACAGCAAACTTTATTGCATAAGAGATGGAATAGTAATTATACCAAAAGACACAATAATTCCATCGGGTACGGTTATATAAAATTATCTTTTATATATTTTTTTAAGTCGCTTGGAAGTGGTGCTTTTATTACGATTTCTTTATTTGTGAATGGGTGCTTGAATATTAATTTATATGCATGCAGTGCTTGTCTTTCAAACATATCGGAAGGCACTTGATAATCATCATGCTTTGTAAAGTCGTCAAATATTTTAGCACCATGTTTGCCATATATTTTGTCGCCAACCATAAATAATCCACTTTCTTTTAAGTGAACACGAATTTGATGCATTCGTCCTGTATAAAGTCTTGCAAGTAAAATAGCTTTATTACCAGATATTTTTTTAGTCTTAAAAATTGTCTTAGAAAATTTGCCACCATGTTTTGTAAATACTTGATAGCGTCTAAAATGAGGACTACCCGACTCTATCATATTTCCTGTAACTGTGAACTTTTTACCCTCTTCGATATTTTTATTATTATTTAAATCTTCATTTTCATTTGTTTCAACAATTGCTAAATACATTTTTTTTATAGAATTGTTCTTAATCATATTAGAAAATTTTGACGCCATTTCATGACTGCGAGAAAGAACGACACATCCACTAGTCTCTCGGTCAATTCGATTAAGCATTTTTACACTCATATTAAGTTTTTCACTCATTATGGTGTGAAGTGTGTTGTAATAATATCGACCTGAAGGAATTACGGGCAAATTAGCAGGTTTATTAACTATAATTAAATCGCCGTCATCGTAAATAATTTCGACATTTCTATTAACTTTAGGCTCTTTTATATCTATCAAGTGATAAGTTATTTCATCGCCTTTTTTAATTAACTTTCGATAGTTAACGACTTTATCATTAATAAAAACTAGCTTTTTTTCTATTATGCTTTTCCATCTTGCACGAGAATAATAAGAAAAACGTCTAGAGATATATTTATCAAGCCGCATTAAACCTATCTCTTCTTCTATTTTACATTTTCTTATAATTGCTTTATTTTTATAATCATCATCTATCATATATATTTATTCTTCTTCTTGAAAGAGAGTATTTTCTTTAGGCTCTTCACGATATAAAATTTTAACTTCGTCGAGTTCTTTAGCATTCTCGCCTTGACAAATATTAAGATAATCACAATACTTGCAATGAAAGCCCATATTTGGCTGAAAATTTAAGTCATATCGAATATCATTTACAATCTCGTCAAACCACTCCCCTATATATTTTATGCTATTTTCAGTGAAATCAAGACTATCATAATAATCCTCTTCAAAGTGATAATAACAACCACGTTCAACAACTTTTCCCAAAGATTTAAGTAAAAATGCATAAAGTTTTAGCTGAATAGTTTGCCTTTCTCTTTCATGCTCTTTAACTTCATAATATTTTGTCGTTTTATAATCTATAATTTCATAGTGTTCATTTTGAAGTAAATCAATTCTATCGATACGTCCAAACAACACATAATCTCTAACTTTATGCTCCATATAAGCTTCCACTTGATAAGGAACAATGCTGCCAAGTTTGCTAAAAAAATTATTAAGCATATGAAGTCCACGCCGACCCATTTCGCTAGCTTCATCTCTAGTCTTAAAAAATTTCATTATGCCTGTTCGTTTCCATGTTTGTCTAAAAAGGTGATGCAAATTTTCTATTGTTCTATCTTCAGCTCTAAAAGCGTAAAAATCTTTGCAGGTTAGATGTACTGCATTACCGAATATAAAATTCACATGAATGGTTTTTTGTGATTTATTTAATGGTTTTTCAATATATGTATATCGATACTTTCTGGGGCATAATAGATATGTAGACATACTATATTCGCTGAAACGACTTAAATGCTTCATTTTTATTTAATTATAAAACTTTTGATAACTACTTTTTGTATTATTCCGAAATTAATCTATATATAATGATCATTTGCATAATACTATAATAGTTAATAAAATGCAAATTATTATGCATTTTATATTGAGGGGAACATGCTTAAATTTAAACATATAGTATTTTATTCGTTTTGCTTTATTATTCTATCTTCGTATTTATTATTTTCTAATGAATATCTTCAGTATTTTAATATACCTCAAGAAGTTGAAGATTTTTTATCTGTACATTTTTATAATGATAATATTGTTAATTACATGATTTTTAATGATAGCTATCAAATGGTTTTGGAAAGTGGATTAAGTGTTGGAGTGCTACGAAATGGTCAATTATCTTATGTTGATGGAAATTTCAAACCAATTCCTACGAAAGATTTTATACCTTATAAAGTATTAAAAACGGTAGAAAGACTTTATCCTAATGCAAATATTTATAGAGTTGAAAAAGACTGGAATATATATGAAATTAATTTAGATAATTCATTAATTTTAGTCATCGATGCCAAGGGTATACTTTATAACAGAAAATATATTTCTAGACAATAACTACTATTCAAAGTAAGAATAATAACTACTTAAAACATTATAGTCAGCTTCTTCATCTACAACAATAGTCTCATCTGGAGTTGTGTAAGAATAATAACTGTCGAGTATGCCTGCTTCAGTTTCCGTTTCGAGAGCGACCTCAGTTACAATATCGGTGCTTGCTAATTTTATATCTTCTGTAGTATTTTCTTTATTTAGGAAAAATATCAAACCAAAAGCTAAAAGAACAGCTGCAGCCGATGAAAGCATATAAGAATTAATTTTATATATAGTTGGTTTCTTTTTACTTACAGCCAATTTCTCCCCTCTAAGAATTAAAGAAAGACTATTAAATTGACTTTGAAGTTCTCTACACTTATCACAATTAAGCATATGTTTATCTAGAATATTTTTTTCTTCGCTATTAAGATCATTATCTTTATCTCTGCTAATTAAAATCTCATAATATTCATGTTTCATAAAGTAACTCCTATTTTTTGCATTATAGATAAAAGCTTTTTTCGTCCTCTAAATATGCGAGTTTTCACAGTATTCACAGGTATATTTAGTTTTGAGGCTATGTCTTCATAAGAATAATTCTCAAATTCTAAAAGCAAAAGCGGTAATCTAAAATTTTCATCGAGTTTTGATAAAGCCTGTCCCAAAACTATGTTCTGTACAGTATTATCGCTAAACGTATCATTATCTGACGAAGCCTCTATATAAATCTTTTTTATATACTTTTTCTCTCTCTCTCGCTTACGCACCAAATCTATAGCCCTATTTGTCGCCACTCTGTAAAGCCATGTATAAACTTTGGAACGTCCTTCAAATTTATCGATATTCTTATAAAAGCTTAAAAAAACATCCTGCACAATTTCAACCGATTCATCATAATTAGATATAATTCGCATGACGACACTTACAAGTGGTTTTTGATAACCATTGACAAGCGCATCATAGGCTTGATTATCGCCAAGCTTAAGCTTTTCTAAATCTATATCAATGAATGAATCGACCATGAAAACACCTTTAACAATAACTATTTTTTAATGCCTCATCGAACCCATGCCATTATGTCCTTTCTTTCTACTATTACCACGGTTGTGATACATGTTCATTTTGCCACGTTGCTCTTCAGTAAGCACTGCAAGAATATCTAAATCAAGCAATACTCTCTCAAGCTCCATTAAGCCCATAAGATTATGCTTGTCCATTATAAGTTGCTTTAATTTTGTTTTATCAATATCTTTTTTCGATATCTCTAGTTTAATATCTTCAGAAACTGCTTTTCTTTGAGTGGATAAATCTATTATTTTAGTATTAGCAATATGATAAATAGAAGTAATAGTCTCAGCTTGCAATTCAGTAAGCTCAATATTCGCTCTAGTAAACCTGTTAAGTGCATTCGAGCAAGAGCCACAATTACTATCTCCCATATGTCTACCTTGTGCTAAAAGCGAGATGGAAAAGATAAACAAACTAATAAAGGTAAAACTAATTCTTTTCATAATAACACATCCTTATATCTTTATATAATTTTAGACGAATAACTCTCATAAAAGTTCCCTAAATATTAAATTTTTTTCGCATAGTTTTTATTAACCCAGCCTTTTTTATTCAAATCGATTTCAATATAATACCAATCATCATACTCATCTATTAAATATAATTTACTGCCCTCTAATGGGCTTGAAATAACAGAAGCATTTTCGCTATTACCTTTATAGATTCTAGCTTCATCTGACAAAGTTATTATATAATCTTTATTATACTCTATTTTCGAATATAATGAAAATGATAAACATATTATTGTAAAAACGGAGGATAGAATAGTCAAATTTTTTAATATTTTTTTATTTTCTTTAATTAATAAAAATAATATAAAACATACAAAAGTAATTGTTAAGCTGATAACTACTAGAAAAGAAGAAATTAAATTTAGAATTAACATCTGGCTATTGTCTGAATATTTTGAAGGCTTAAGATAAAAAATACTTCTTTTAATATTTTTATCAAATGGTTTAAGTTTTAATGCTCTTTCATAAAAAAGCAATGCTAAGCCCACTTCATCAATCATGGCATAGGATGATGCGATATTCATAAACAAGCTGCTTGATTTTACATCGCTATCTAATATATTTAAATATTCTTTATTTGCTTCAACATAATCACCCTTTTCATACAGTTCATTTGCATAATTAAAGGCGTCATTTGAAAATAAACTCTGAGAAAATATAATTATAAAAAATAAATAAAATTTAGCCATTATACAATATTAATGCTAATAAGCGACCTTATCGACTCTCTAGTATCTGCCATAAAATGTTCGCTAGCACTAACTCTAAACTCAGAGCCAATCGCCATTTTTTTAAGAATTTTATCATCCTTTAAATGTAAATAAACAGGGCAATTACCCGGATGATTTCTGATAGAACTTCGAAGACAGTGTAAATCCATCTCATCAAATAGTCTTTTATCGACAAGCAACTCTATTGAATGTGCCGAATTTGCAGGCTTAGAAGACGGATAAAATTTATTTTGAGTAGTGTTTGCAGTCGATTGCAACTTTTTTGTCTCGACTTTAGGCGCGCTATTTATTATTTCATTTTTTGGTATATTATTAACAGCATTCGTTTCTATAACAATTTCTCTTTTAATTTCTTTAAGTTTTACATTCAAATTATTTTTCAACACATCATCCAACAACTCAATATCAATAATTGTATTGTATACTCTAGAATCAAATCTCGATCTTTCACGTTTAAATTTTATTAAAATCGGATTATCTACAAAACATAAAGCCATAAATTTATCGATAGTTTTAACAGTCTTTATAAAAAATGTTGTCTCTGAATAAAAATCGGCAACAGTCAAAACGACCATAGGCACATTTTTTTTAGTGGAAGTTTCTCTAGCTGAAACGACAACGCAAGGCAAAATCATAATTTCTTTCGACTCAACATCCTCTTCAATATCTGTAGTATTATTGTAAAATTTATAATCTATCTCGGTTATATATTTTACAAACGGGTGAAATTTGCAAGCAAAACCTAATGTCTCTTTTTCATATTCTCGAAGAATTGAGACATCTAACTCAGCTGTATTATTAATATTAAGCCCTAGCCCAGCTGATGAAGCAATTTCATTATCAAAAAGCATAGTTTGCCCTGAAGCAATTTCTTTTTTATAATTACTCGCATAGGCCATAAATGTTTCCAAACCAGATAAAAGTGCCCCCGTTGAATAATTAAAACCTGCCATTGCACCAACTTTAACAAGCCCTTCATAAACTTTTTTATTCATATATTGAGTGTCTATACGCTGGGCAAAATCTTCCAAAGATTTGAAAGCACCATTTTTCATTCTATCCTCTTCG
>CAMQVF010000027.1 GCA_947038115.1 uncultured Spirochaetia bacterium | reverse complement strand
TAAAGACTGAAGCCATAAAGTCGCTCTTTTTCCCACGGTAGTCAATTGAGCCGCTTGAAAATGAGTAAACCCCAAAGTTGCTAAATCTTTATATTCATAAGCAAATGATGACAATGAGTCAATAACATTAATCATCTTTTTTTTAATAATCTCTAAAGCTTCTTTAATTTGAATTAAGTCGGTATTATCACCCACATAAGCACTTGTAGCACCCAGATGAATAATAGGTTTCGCATGAGGAGCAACTTCGCCAAATGTATGCACATGCGCCATAACGTCATGCCTAAACTTTTTCTCCATTTCATGAGCCAAATCATAGTCAATATTATCTATATTAGATTTCATTTCATTAATTTGTTCGTCTGTAATATTAAGCCCCAACTCTTTTTGAGTCTCAGCCAATGCACACCAAAGCTTTCTCCATGTTGTGAACTTAAAACTTGGAGAAAATATTTTTAGCATTTCTTTTGAACTATAACGTTCGGTGAGCGGATTAGAATAAATATCTTTACTAGCCATTTAATTTCCTTAAAACTTTATAACATTTTATCGCCTATATCATTTCTGAAAAACAATTTATCACTTTTTATTTTTTTAACATCACTATAAACTTTTTCTTTTGCCTTTTGAAGCGAACTATCAAGACCGACAACACAAAGAACACGTCCGCCATTTGTTTGAAGACGACCATTCTCACTTTTTGTACCCATATGAAAAATCATCGAATCTATATTATCAGGAATTTCAATATCAGCACCAATGGTAGAAGACTCTGGGTAATTTTCTGATGCCATCACAACACCCAAACTATATCGACTATCCCAGTCAAGTGCAACTGTTTTATTATCCAACACACTTAATAGAACCGAAACAAAATCGGTTTTAAGTCTTGTCAAAATACATTCTGCTTCTGGGTCACCAAAACGAGCATTAAATTCTATAGTTTTTACGCCATCATTTGTAAGCATTACACCTGCAAATAAAAATCCAGTAAAAGGCATATTCTCATTAATCATACCTTTAAGTAGTGGTTTAAGAATTTTATCAGTTGTATCTTTCACAATTTTTTCATCAATTTTCTCGACAGGAGAATAAGCACCCATTCCACCAGTATTCGCACCCAAGTCATTATCAAATACTCGTTTATGATCTTGAGCCACTTCAAGTGGAATAATAGTTTCGCCATTACAAATCGCAATTATAGAAAACTCAAAACCGTCTAAATAATCTTCGATAACAACTTTATTACTTGGCTCACTAAATGCTCGCTCCAATGCATCAATTGCTTCTTCTTTTTTCATAGCGACAGTAACGCCCTTGCCTGCTTTAAGACCGTCTTCTTTAATTACAATTGGCAAAGTTTTAGTATTTAGATAGAGCAAAGAATCATTTAAATTATCAAATGTTTTATAGTCAGATGTCGGTATATTATATTTCGCCATTATTTTTTTAGCAAAATCTTTACTACTTTCTATTTGAGCCGCATTTTTAGTAGGTGCGAAAATTTTAAGCCCTCTTTTGATAAACTCATCGGCAACTCCGCAAGCAAGCGAGCTTTCAGGACCAACAATTGTAAGATCAATACTATTATCTTCGGCAAAACAAGCAAGCGATAATACATCATGTTCATCAATATTAATAATACTCGCAACATCAGCCATGCCAACATTACCGGGAGCGACAAAAACTTCTTTTACTAATTCACTTTGAGAAACTTTCAATGCCAAAGTATGTTCTCTGCCACCTCTGCCTATAATTAAAACTTTCATTTTTTACTACTCCATAAATACTAATGTTTGAAATGTCTAACAGAAGTAAACACCATAGATATATTATTTTTATTACATTCTTCAATCGATAAATTATCTTTAATTGAACCGCCAGTTTGTATTATTGCTTTAATGCCATATTTTGAAGCAAGCTGCACAGTATCAGGCATAGGAAAAAAAGCATCCGAAGCTAAAACTGCCTCTTTGGCTAATTCACCCGCCTGCTCTAAAGCAATTTTGGCAGAACCAACTCTGTTCATTTGCCCAGCACCAACACCAATAGTTTGCTTATTTTTCACAATAACTATAGCATTCGATTTCACATGCTTCACAACTTTCCAAGCAAATAGCATATCTTCCATTTCGTTTTCAGTAGGTTTTTTATTCGTCACATAATTAATATCGTTTATAGTAATTTGCTTTGTATCTAAATTTTGAATTAAAATTCCATCCATAACAGACACTATTTTTTCATCATTACAAATTTTATTATTCATGTCGAGTTTAAGAAGCCTAATATTTTTTGATTTAGCAAGTATATCAAATGCATCCTCTTCATAGTCAGGTGCGATTATAATTTCTAAAAATATATCAGCCATTTGTGTCGCAATTTTTTTAGTAACTTTTTTATTTAATGCAATAATTCCACCAAAAATCGAAATTTTATCACTACTATAACATTTATTCCAAGCCTCGAAAATATCAGAGTCGCTTCCAACGCCACAAGGGTTCATATGTTTGATAGCTACAACAGTGGGCTCATCAAATTCTTTTAATATTTCTAGTGCCGAATTCGCATCTTGGATATTATTATATGACAATTCTTTTCCATGAATTTGAGACGCATTACAAATTGAAAATCCAGAGAAAACATTTTTATAAAATGACGCATGTTGATGAGAATTTTCGCCATATCGCAAGTCTTGAATCTTTTCATATGTCTTTGTAATTTTATCAGGAAAAAGTGTCTTTGTAACTTTCGTCATATATTCAGCAATTAATGCATCATAACTTGCTGTATGTCTAAAAACTTTTGCTGCCAATTTTTCACGTGTTTCAAAACTAGTGTCGCCATTTTGTTTTATTTCACTAATCACATTCTCATAATCAGCACTATCAACTAGAACTGTGATATATTTATAATTTTTAGCGGCAGAGCGAAGCATACTAGGCCCGCCAATGTCAATATTCTCGATAAGTTCTTCATGAGTAGAATTTTCTTTTTTCAAGACTTCTTTAAAAGGATATAAATTCACGACAACAATATCAATAAAGTCAATATTATTTTCATCCAAAGCTTTGACATGCTCATCATTATCACGAACACATAACAACGCCGCATGCACACTCGGGTGCAAAGTTTTGACACGTCCATCCATAATCTCTGGGAAGTTAGTAATATCACTTATCGACACCGTTTTTATATTATTCTCTTCAAGTGTTTTTTTGGTACCACCAGTCGATATTATCTGATAACCCAAGGCTTCTAAATTTTTAGCAAAGTCAATAAGCCCAGTTTTATCCGACACACTAATTAAAGCCGATTTTTTATTTTCCATAAGATTTTTTTATATTCTCTTCTTTTTTAGATTTTAATAATATAGAATCTATTTCATATTTCGCAAGATGTTTCCATTTGCCAATCTCAAGTGTTTCAAGCTTAACGCCACCTATACGTATTCGTTTAAGCATAATAACATTGCAATCAACTTTATTACACATTCGCCTAATTTGTCTATTTCGACCTTCAACTAAAGTTATATAAAATGAAATCTTATCGATTCGTTTTATTTCAGCTTTTTTTAGTTTTTTCCCGTCTAAGTTAATGCCATACTCGAGGCGTTTTAAAGCCCCATCAGTTAATTCCGTATCAACTTTGACGTAATATTCTTTCTCACATTCAACTTCTGGTGAAAGTATTTGCCTGCTTAGCACGCCGTCATTTGTAAGTATTATAAGCCCGCTCGATTCTTTATCTAGACGACCAACTGGGTAAAGATCGGTAAAATCATTTTCTATAAGTTTATATATAGGTTTACCTTCATCTCTATTTTTTGACACAACAACACCACGAGGTTTGAATAATTTTATAGATATTTTCTTTTTAGTATTATCCAAATTACAAACAACTTTGTCGTCATCTGTAACGTCAACAGCAGGGTTAATTTCTAAAACCCCATTGACATGAACATGACCTTCTTGTATTAGTCTATCAGCTTCTCTTCTACTCGCGATATTTTGATGCGCTATATATTTATTTAATCTCATTTATTTACTACTTAAGCCCCTCTATTGCATTTTTAATTCTATCCAAAGCGTCCTTAATTACCAAACGACTAGTCGCCATATTAAATCGCATAAAGCATAAACCGTTTATCGAGTCGAAGTCGCTACCACTCTTCAGATTTACTTTAGCTTTATTTAATAAAAAATCTTTAAGCTCAGCATCACCAAGCGATAAAGCACGGAAGTCTAGCCATGCCAAATATGTGCCTTCAACTTTCGAAATTTTTACATTAGGAATATTTTCTTTAAGATACTCACATACAAAAAGATAATTTTTATGTATATAATCAAGCACTTCATCAAACCATTTTTCGCCATATTTATATGCTGCTTTTGACGCTAATGTCGATGTAATGCTTTGACCAGTAAGCCCTAATGATTGTAATGTATTTGTAAATTTATCTCTAAGTTCTTTATTTGGAATAATATTATAGCTTGTAGGCATGCCCGGAATGTTAAATGTTTTATTTGGCGCATAAATCGACACTAATCTTTCATTCAAAACTTCAGATATCGAGCCCATTGGTAAATGTTTATAACCAGGCATTATAATATCAGAATGAATTTCATCTGAAAGTACAATCATATCATTTTTTATAATAATATCAGCCATTCTTTTAAGTTCATCATGCGTCCATACTCGTCCAACAGGATTATGCGGCGAGCAAAGAATGAATATTTTAGCCTCTTTAGCTTTTTCTTCAAATAAATCGAAATCGATTTTATATGTATTTTCATTTTCTTCATGTATTAAAGGAACATCAACTCTTCTAAGCCCTTGAAGCCTCGGCAAATCTAAAAATGGAGGATACACCGGTGGCATAACCAAAACGCCATCATCTTTAGACGCAAAAGAAGCTATCGCAATGCCCAAAGAAGCAACAACACATGAAGTGGTTACGATATGCTCTCTTTTCACCACAAAGTTATAACGCTTTTTCATCCACGCTATAAAAACATTATAAAATTCATCGTCTATTAAAGTATAACCGAAAATTTCATGATCCATCCTCGACTTTATAGCTTCTGCCACCTCTTTTGGAGCAGGAAAGTCCATATCTGCAATCCACAAAGCAATGATATCATCTGAAGCATGAGCATTCCATTTTGTAGAAAATGTGTCTTTACGGTTTCTAATTTCATCAAAGTTATACATTATAAGACCTTTAAAATAACAGTGTTACAATAATATACTTAATTTGTGTATTTGTCAAAAATAAAATTAAATTATTTTAAAGCCCTTTCTATATATATTAAATATCAAAAAAGAAGATTTATAAATTTAATAAAAAATTATTGTTTTAATATTATTGACTAAAAATTAAAATAGGATATCATATATTATGAAAAAAGAAGCTGTCATACTATTCAATATGGGTGGTGCTAGCAATTACGATGAGATAAAAATATTCTTAACAAATTTGTTTAATGATGTAAATGTAATAAACATAAAAAATAAACACATACGAAAATTAGTATCATTTTTTATAATATTAAAAATAAGAAAAAATGTTGAAAGTCATTATGAAAGAATAAATTACAACTCGCCTATAAAAAAATATACTGAAAAATTAGTTGAAAAGCTTAATGAATTAGACGAAAATAAATATTACACTTATGTGATGAATTATACCTATCCTTTTGCTTCTGATTGTTTGGCAGATATCAAAAAACAGAATATAAAAAATATAACTTTATTTAGCATGTATCCTCAATATTCAGTGAGTACAACAAACTCATCAATTGAGAGTATCTATGCACAAATTGATAAAAATGACTTTAATATAAAAATTATCGATAGATACTACAATAACTATCAATATAATAAAATTATAGTAAAAAAAATACAAGAAAAGTTGAAAGATAAAAATAGCAATGAATATATTCTAATAATATCAGCGCACTCTTTGCCACAAAAATTAATTGATAACGGCGATCCATATCAAAATGAATGCGAAAAAAATTATAAGATAATAAAAGAAATACTAAAAACTGATGATATAAATTTTAAGAATATTGAACTTGCCTATCAATCTAAATTTGGAAGGCGAACAAAATGGCTTGAACCTTCGACTTTAAGCATTATAGAAAAATATAAAAACGAAAATATTATTATATACCCACTATCTTTTACAATTGATAATTCTGAAACTCATTATGAACTTAATATCGAATATAGAGAAAAATCGATAAATGAGTATAATATAAAAGATTTTTTAGTATGCGACTGCCCTAATTTTGATGATGACTTCGCAGAGTTTATAAAAAATACTGTTAATAAAAATTAAATTATTTTATAGTTTTCGAATAAGCATAAGCAATTACAGCACATGCACTAGAAACATTTAACGAATCAAAATTATTAACAGAAGATATAAAAATGCTACCGTCTGATTTATCTTTAAGACCTTTACGCACACCGCTATGTTCGCTACCAAGAATTACTACAGTTGGGCTATCAAACTTAAAATCATCTAAATTACTAGCACCTTCTTCACTTGCATAATAAATCCAAAATTTTTCACTTTTTAAGTAGTCCAAAGTTCGGTTGAGATTAGAAACAACAGTTATAGGAATATGATAAGCAGCACCAGACGACACCTCATAAGCCTTATTATTTAATTGAGCCGAATTATCTTTAGGTAATACTATGCCTGAAGCGCCAAAAAAATAGGCATTTCTAATTATCGCACCCAAATTATGAACATCTGTAATTCCATCGAGTATAAAAATAAGAGGATTATCATGCTTTTCAAAAGATGATGTGACAACCCCTTCTATTCCAACATTTTTTTCATTATAAACTTTGGCAAGAATAGAGGCAGGTTTCCCCGCCAATTTCTCCATCTCATTTTTATCGACTGTAATTATTTTAATTTTATTTTTTTCAGCGCTATCAATTATAAATTTTTCTCTGCTTTGAATAGGAAGCTTTATGTAAATAGCTTCAACAACCGATTTATTTATAGCCTCAACAATCGCATTTTTTCCTGTAATAAACAATACTTTATCCTAATTTTTAATTATACATCTCGGAAATTTCATTTTTATACTTTGCTAAAATTTCATTACGTTTAATTTTTAGAGACTGTGTAAGCATCTGATTTTCAACGCTAAACTCATGACTAAGTATTTTTATTTTTGATATAAACTCATAAGATTTGAAACCTGTTTTAGCATTAATTAAATGAGATATTTCCGATTTAATTAAATTTCTTATCTCTTTCATTTTATTATCATAATTTATTTTATGTTTTTCAATATACTGATTAATATTATCTTTATCTAAAATAATCAAAGCCCCAATATTAGGCTTATCTTGACCAACAAGCATTATCTGATTAATATAATTACTTTCTAATGCTTTATTTTCAATAGGCTGCGGCTCAACATTTTCACCAGTAAGCAATACAATAGTCTCTTTGGCACGACCAGTTAAAACTATCTCACCTTGTTTAGTGTACACGCCCAAATCGCCAGTATCAAAATAGTCATCAATTTTTACTTTGTTTGTAAGCTCTTTATCTTTATAATATTCTTTAAAAATATTCGGTCCCTTAGCCCAACAAATACCCATTTCGCCATCTTCACATTTTTCACCATTCGCATGACGAACTTCAATCTCCACATACTCGATAGGCTTTCCACAAGTACCGCGATAATTATTAGTATAAGATCTTCCAGTAACTATAGGAGAAGTTTCTGTAATACCCCAACCAACTATTAAATTAATTCCACAAGCCTCTAAAAAATCTTCAATATGCATTGGTAGTGCTCCACCGCCTGAAACTGTCAGACGCATTCTACCACCAGTAAGGTCGATTAATTTTTGATAAACTAATTTCTTAGCCATCTTATGACAAAAAGCACCCATAAATGCAGGCTTATGATCATTATAATGATTTTCTTTTACATCATCACCAAGCAAATAAATTTGATCATTTTTATATCTTTTATTTCTAATATACTTAATAGAGTTATTTATAAAAAACATAGCCAAAGTTCTAGCTATAAAACTTTTTTGACTAATAGATTTCATAACCGATTTATAAATATTAACCCAAATCGCTGGGACACTAACAAATATATCAGGTTTCTCCTCGGCCAAATCAATTTTCAAATCTCTTTTTGTAGTGAAGACAGTAAACCCTCCAAAGATAGCAACTATGTAAGATACTGATCTTTCATAAATATGCCAAATTGGAAGCACTGTCAAAAATTTCTCACCAGCTTCAAGATCGATTACGCCAGGAATAACTTCAATATTATGTAAAATATTTCTATGTGTAAGCACAACACCTTTAGGACAACCTGTTGTTCCAGAAGTGTAAATTATTGTGGCAACAGACTCAGGGTTTAGAGCTTTATCTGCCATATTTATGACGAATTTTTCATCGCCAGCAAGCGCTAACTCACCCATCTCTAAAAATTTATCAAAAGAATAAACTTTGTCTTCTTCATTATGAACAGAACTATCTAAAACAAGAACAAATTCTAAACGATTAATTGAATACTTAATTCTATTAAACATCGATTCTGTTTCAACTATTATAATGCTCACTTCACTATGCTCAATTATATATTTCAAGTCGGAATCAGTCGAGTCAGTTCCTCGAGGTACATCAATAGCACCAAGAGAAAGTAAAGCCATATCGCTCAAAAACCACTCAACCCTATTTTCAGAAAAGATTGCTACATGCGTCCCTTTCTTAATTCCCTTCATCGCAAAAGCTTTAGCCAAAGCATTAACTTTATTATATGTCTGTTTATATGTAAGGGTTTGTTTTTCTAGATTTTTATCTCTATAACGAAAAAGTGGATTATATTGATAGTCTTCACATGCCTTGAAAAAACCATGTGGTATAGAATTATATTTAGGTGTATATTCTTTCATTATTACCTCCGTCGCAAAATTAGAACTATATATTGTATAATATATTATAACCGAGATTATTATATAAGTAAAAACAGAAATAATCAAGATAAAAAAATAAGCAACAATATAGTAATAAACTTGAATAAAAAATAATAATAAACTTGACATTTATGTTAATATATTATGTTATAAAAATAACTATCGGTAGGTAGATGGGTATTACTTTTAGCAGTATATCTGTTGACTAAGAACGGCTTAAAATATTAGCCCGAACGAAAAAACCCTATGCGGGGCTGCGACGAGAAAACTTGCACATAATTGAATAACTATAAACACCGAAATCCGCATATGGAGTTTATTATTGGATAGTTCTACAATTTTATCGCTTGAAAACATTTCTGTATACTATGGTGACAATCTCATCTTAGAAAATCTTTCTTTAGACATCAAAGACAAAGGCTTTTTAACACTCTTAGGGCCTTCTGGTTGTGGAAAAACTACTATATTACGAGTTATGGGTGGCTTCGTTAAACCTAACTCTGGAACTATTAAATTTAATGGCAAAATTATAAATAATATTCCACCTAACAAACGTGAAGTAAACACTGTCTTTCAACGTTATGCCCTATTCCCACATTTAAATGTATATGACAATATCGCATTTGGACTCAATATTAAAAAAGTTTCAAAAAATGAGCTTGAAGAAAGAGTTGAGCATATGTTTGATATTATAAACCTTAAAGGCTATGAATACAGAAATGTAGCAAGTCTTTCAGGTGGGCAACAACAAAGAGTAGCCATTGCTCGTGCTTTAATAAACAAACCTAGAATTTTGCTTTTAGATGAGCCATTGGGTGCTTTAGATTTAAAACTTAGAAAAGAAATGCAAGTTGAACTTAAAAGAATTCAACAGTCATTAGAAATAACTTTTATATATGTAACACATGACCAAGAAGAAGCGCTTACTATGTCTGATAGCGTTGTCGTTATGCGTGATGGTGAAATACTTCAAATTGGCACACCTCAAGATATATATAACGAACCTAATAATGCATTCATAGCTGAATTTATTGGAGAAAGTAATATCATCGACGGAATAATGCATGAAGACTTTTCTGTTGAATTTGCTGGTTATATGTTTGAATGCATCGACAAAGGTTTTGGAAAATTAGAAAAAGTTGATGTTGTCATTCGACCTGAAGATATTATTGTATTGCCAGCCGAAGAAGCTAATATTAGTGGACTTGTTGAATCGGCGATATTTAAAGGTGTTCATTACGAGATGATAGTTGATGCCCATGGTTATAAATGGATAATACACTCAACAGAATGTCAAGAAGTTGGCACTGAAATTGGAATGGGAATAACAAAAGAAAATATTCACATAATGAAAATAACAAAAGAAGAGGTTACTTTATGAAATCAAAAGTACCTGCTATACCCTACATAATATGGACTCTAGCTTTTGTATTAGCACCTTTAGTTTTAGTTGCAATATTTGCTTTTAGTAATTCTGATGGTCAGTTTACAATAAAGAACTTCTCGGAAGTTACAGCCTATATTCCAGTAATTACACGGTCTATAGTTCTCGCAGTCGGTGCTACTGCCGTTTGCTTAGTACTCGCATATCCTATGTCTTTTTATATATCGAGAAGAAGCAAGTCTATGCAACATATGCTTATAATGCTTGTAATGTTACCTATGTGGATGAATTTTTTACTTAGAACATATGCATGGATGAGTATTCTTGAAAATAATGGGATAATAAATAGAGTTTTAATGATGCTATCTTTAGAGCCTATAAGAATTATAAATACTCCATGGGCTGTGCTAATAGGAATGATTTATAATTATTTGCCATTTATGATATTACCAATATATTCTATTATGACAAAAATAAAAAAAGATGTAATCGAAGCATCTCAAGATTTAGGTTCAAATTCTTACACCGTGTTTACAAAAATAATATTTCCTTTAAGTCTCCCCGGGATGGCTACAGGCATAACAACAGTTTTCGTTTCGGCTGTTTCTACTTTTGTAATTTCGAGAATGCTTGGCGGTGGATCAAACATGCTTATAGGTGATTTAATCGAAATGCAATTTTTAGGGCTTAATTATAATCCTCATTTGGGCTCTGCTATAAGTTTAGTTTTAATTGTAATATCTCTTTGTGCAATAGCTTTAACTCAACAATTAGACTCTGATGATGTTGAGGAAATGCTATTATGAAAAAAATATTATCTAGCACATATATAAGTTTCATTTTTTTATTTTTATATGCACCCATAGCAATACTAATATTCTACTCTTTTAATAAATCGAGAGGACGTGGGATATTTTCAGGTTTCACAGTCGATTGGTATTATAAACTTTTTTCAAATGAGCTTATATTAACATCATTTTTAAACACAATTATTGTAGCATTATTATCATCAGTAATAGCAACAATTGTGGGAACATCTGCAGCCATTGGCATAAGTAATTTTAATAAAAAAGCAAAGCATTCGATTATGGGCATGACTTATATATCTATAATTAATCCAGAAATTGTTACAGGTATTTCACTAATGCTTTTGTTTGTAATAATGAAAATTAAATTTGGATATACAACATTAATACTAGCTCATATCACATTCAGTATTCCCTATGTAATATTAAATGTTTTACCAAAATTAAGACAAAAAGATAATAGCATATTTGAAGCTGCAATGGACTTAGGATGCACAACAACTAAAGCATTTTTTAAAGTGGTTATGCCCGATATAATGCCAGGAATTTTAGCAGGCTTTTTAATGGCTTTAACATATTCACTGGACGACTTTGTTGTCAGCTATTTTACAACTGGCGTAACTTCACAAACATTACCCATTACTATTTATTCGATGACTAGAAAAAGGGTAAGCCCTGAAATTAATGCTATATCTACAATAATATTTGTGATAGTTCTTATAACGCTTATTATAATGAATATCAAAGCGATAAGAAAAGAAAAATATATTTTGCAATTAAAACAAAAAAGGAAGTAAAAAGAATGAAAAAAATCGTTACCATTTCACTTAGCATGTTGGTACTTATGGCGAGTATTATTAATGCACAATCTAAATTAGACACATCAACTTTAGATATGGCTTACTATGAACAGCTTAAAGGTAAAAAAACAACCATTAATGTATATAACTGGGGTGAGTACATTTCTGATGGCTCTGATGAAAGTATTGATTTAAACAAAGAATTTGAAGAACTTACTGGTATTAAAGTAAATTATACAACATATGCCTCTAACGAAGAGATGTTTGTAAAAATAAAACTTGGTGGTGTGAGTTATGACATCATTATTCCATCTGATTATACAACAGCAAAACTTATAAAAGAGGGATTAATACAAAAACTTGATTATACTAAAATTCCTAATTATAAGAATATTTCAAAGACATTCTTAAATTCTATTTATGACCCAACAAGTGAATATTCAATTCCTTATGCTTGGGGAATTACTGGAATAATATATAATAAAAATGTTATAGATAAGCCAGAAAGTGAAATATCTTGGGACTTATTATTTGATGAAGCCTATAGTGGTAAAATTTTAATGTATTATAATCCTCGTGACGCTTTTGCAGTGGCTGCTGCTTACCTTGGATATTCACTAAATACAACGAATGAAGCTGAAATTAGAACTATAGCTCAAACATTAAAAGAGCAAAAACCTATTGTTCAAGCTTATATTATGGATGAGATTTACGACAAAATGGAGTCAGAAGAGGCTGCAATTGGTGTTTATTATGCTGGCGACAGTCTAACTATGGTAAAAAATAATCCTAACTTAAATTTTGTAATACCTGAACAAGGTGCTAATTTATATGTTGATAGTATTGCAATACCTACAACTTCTGAGAATATTTTGGGTGCTCATATGTATATAAATTTTCTAAATGAACCAGAAGTTGCATTAGACAATATTAACTATATTCAATATGCTTCACCTAATGATGCTGCCATTGCGATAATGTCTGAAGAAGTTAAAAATAATAAAAAGATTTATCCCGATGACGCTACAATTAAAAATGCTGAAGTTTTTCTAATTCTTCCTGATGACACAACTGAATTAGTATCAAAACTTTGGAATGAAATTCTCTCAACAGATGAAGGTTATAAAGCGTCTTTTATTCCTATTATGCTTGGTATAATGATTATTGTATGTGTAATAATTATAAGCCTTATAAAGAAAAAGAAGCGTGATAATATTCGTAGATAATAAATAGAAGTATTAATGGTCGGGATAGTCAGACTTGAACTGACGACCACACGTCCCCCAGACGTGTACGCTACCAACTGCGCTATATCCCGACTAATTTATTCAATCATAGACTACTTTAATTTAAATATCAATAATTAATTTAAAATAATAACACCTACATAGAACATTAAATGACTAGTAGGTGTTTTATTTATTTATTCTAAACAAATGATGATATAATATCGCCCATATCTGAACATGTTGTCTCATTATACAGAGTTTTCTATTTCTCATCTTTTGGCATAATATCAACAGTTCTATAATTATTATCTAAAGCTTTAAGAACAGCATTTTCTATAGCCAAACTCTCATCATTCATACCAAATGAAAGTTTAAGCATCATAGCAACCGACATAATTGTGGCTATTGGATTGGCTATATTTTTACCCGCAATATCAGGTGCCGAACCATGAATAGGCTCATACATTCCCAAAGTTGTAGAAGATAAACTAGCCGAAGGTGCCATTCCGATAGATCCTGTGATGACACTTGCCTCGTCTGACAAAATATCACCAAACATATTCTCGGTTACCATTATCCCAAACTGCGATGGATTAGAAATTATCTGCATGGCAGCATTATCAACAAACATATTATTAAACGGCACAGATTTATAACTTTTAGAAATATCTTCCATAACCTCACGCCAAAGCTTCGACGAGTGAAGAACATTTGCTTTATCAACAGAGGTAATATTTTTGTTTAACTTTAATGCCATTTCGAATGCCACAATTCCTATGCGTCTAATTTCATCTTCAGAATATGTCATTACATCATGTGCTATTTTTTTGCCATCAATTATTTCAGTCTCTTTTTTACCAAAATAAATACCACCAGTAAGCTCACGCACAATAACAAAATCGATTTTCTTTGAAGTGATACTTTCTTTAAGTGGCGAGGAATAACTTAATTGACTATAAAATTTAGTGGGTCTGATGTTTGCATACAAATTAAGCTCTTTTCTAAGTTTAAGTAGCCCCATTTCAGGACGCTTCGACTGCTCAATATTCTCCCATTTATATCCACCAACGGCACCAAGTAAAACGCTATCAGAATTTAATGCAATTTGAATAGTTTCATCGGTTAAAGGAATTCCGTGTTTATCAATTGAAGCACCGCCAAAATCAGCATAGGTTAAATTAAACTCATGCGAGAATTTTTTTTCTACTTTTTTTAATACTTTTATCGCCTCATCAACTATTTCAGGCCCGACGCCATCACCTTTAAGAATTAAAATATTTTTTTTCATATAATTTTTACCTATAATTAAATTTGAGCTTTAATTGAATTTATAAGACCATTTGAAGCAATAATATCTTTTATAAAATCGGGAAATGGATTAGCTTTATACTCTTCGTTTTTAGTGATATTTTTTATAATACCATTATCAAAATCGATTTCAATTTCATCATTAGCAGATATTTTCTCGCTAGCCAAAGTGCATTCTAAAATCGGAAGCCCTATATTAATTGAGTTTCTGAAAAATATTCGTGCAAATGAAGAAGCAATAACGCAAGACACCCCCGATGCTTTTATAGCTATTGGCGCATGCTCCCTCGATGAACCGCAGCCGAAATTACTACCAGCAACAATAACATCGCCTTTTTTTACTCGTTTAGCAAAGTCAGAATCGATATCTTCCATGCAATATTTTGCGAGTTCTATCGGGTCAGACGTGTTTAGATATCTAGCTGGAATTATAACATCGGTATCAATATTATCAGCATATTTATGAACATAACCTTTAACTTTCATTTAATTAATCCTTTATTTTTTATACTTTATTTAGGCTCTGTAATATATCCAGTCAAAGCACTAGTCGCCGCAGTTGCTGGGCTTGAGAGATATATTTTAGAAGTTTCATGTCCCATTCTACCAACAAAATTACGATTAGTAGTCGTTAATGCAATTTCATTTTTAGCCAAAATCCCCATATATCCACCCAAGCAAGGTCCACATGTTGGAGTTGAAACGGCACATCCCGCATCAATAAAAATTTCAATATAGCCATTTTTTATGCATTCTTTGTAAATCTTTTGAGTGGCAGGAATTATAATGCAACGGACATCCTTGTGAACTCTTTTATCTTTCAAAATATCTGCTGCGATTTTCATATCAGAAAGCCGTCCATTCGTACAAGAACCTATAACTACTTGATCGATTTTTATTTTTTCATTTTCAATATCTGATACATTTTTAATATTATCAGGCAAATGAGGACAAGCAATTGTTGGCTCAATTTCAGATAAATTAATATCATAAGTTTTTTCATAAACAGCATCTTCATCGGCTTTAAATATTGTATAATCTCTTGTAACATTAACGCTATTTAAATAATTGATAGTAATTTCATCAACTTCGAAAACGCCATTTTTAGCACCCGCTTCAACTGCCATATTCGCAATAGTCGCCCTATCGTCTATAGTAAGTGCGGAAAGTCCACTGCCCATAAACTCCATCGATTTATATAAAGCACCATCAACGCCTATATTTCCAATAATATTAAGAATTACATCTTTGCCTGAGACATTCTCTTTAAGCGAGCCTGTGAAATTAAATTTAATAGCAGCAGGCACTTTGAACCAAGTATATCCAACAGCCATTGCCCCCGCCATATCTGTCGAACCAACACCAGCGCCAAACGCCCCAAATGCTCCATAAGTGCAAGTGTGTGAGTCAGCTCCGATAATAAGTTCCCCCGGTGCTATTAATCCTTTTTCAGGGAGTAATGCATGTTCAATTCCCATGTCGCCAACATCATAATAATGTATGATATTATGTTTACTCGCAAATTCTCTACATATTCGACATTGCTCAGCTGCCTTAATATCTTTATTTGGAACAAAATGATCCATTACCATAACGATTTTTTCATTATTAAATACTTTTTCAAAGCTAGCTTTCTCAAATTCTTTAATAGCTACAGGACTTGTAATATCATTACCTAAAACCAAATCAACTTTAGCTTTAATTAATTGCCCTTCCCAAACTTTATCAAGCCCAGCATGCTTGGCTAATATTTTCTGTGTAATTGTCATAATCTCTATTTCCTCAACTTTTTAAGATATTTTATTTATTCCATTAATATATGCTTTCAAACTCGCTTCTATTATGTCGGTACTAACACCTCTTCCAACGAATGTGTGATCATTATATTTAAGTTTCACCATAACCTCTCCCAAAGCGTCTTCGCCTTCAGTTACAGAGTTGATAGTATAATTTAAAAGTACTGCTTTATTATTTGTAAGAACATCAATTGCTGTGAAAGCCGCATCGATTGGGCCAGTCCCTTTCGCAACACCTTCGATTATTTCACTTTTATCATTCAATATGCTCACAGTCGCCATAGAAGAAATATTATTTCCAGAGTTAACAATAAAATTATTTAACGAATATGTCGGGTTCTCAACACTCTCTTTTGCATTAATTAAAGCCTCGATATCGGCATCGCTAACAACCTTCTTTTTATCTGCCAAGCTCTTAAAAGTCTTAAAAATTTCATCGACATTATAATCCTCAATATCAAATCCTAAAGAAGTAATTCTATCAACCAAAGCATGTTTACCAGAATGCTTGCCCAAAACCATTTTATTTTGAGGAATACCTATATCTTCAACATTCATAATCTCATAAGTGCTTCTCTCTTTTAAAACTCCATGTTGATGAATTCCTGCCTCATGCGCAAATGCATTAGCTCCCACTATCGCCTTATTTGGAGCAACAGGTGTGCCTGAAATATTTGAAAGCAATTTAGAAATTTTATATATTCTTTTAGTGTTAATATCTGTATAAGCCTCATAAAAATTCTTTCTTGTTTTAATCGACATTACAATCTCTTCTAAACTAGCATTTCCAGCACGTTCGCCTATTCCATTTATTGTGCATTCAACTTGAGTAGCCCCTGCTAATAATGCAGAAAGTGAGTTAGCTGTCGCCAAACCTAAGTCATCATGACAATGAACAGAAATATCCACATTCTCAATTCCTTCCACATTTGCTTTCAAATAAATAATAAGCTCTTCCATTTCTTTTGGCATGCTATAACCAACGGTGTCAGGCACATTAATTGTTGTAACTCCATTTTTAATAGCTAATGAATAAACTTGAGCCAAAAATTCTCTATCACTTCTTGACGCATCTTCAGCCGAAAACTCAATGAACTCAAAACGTTCTTTAGCAAATTTTACAGTGCTTTCAACCCTCGATAAAACCTCATCACGTGTCATATTAAGTTTATGTTCCAAGTGAATATCGCTTGTCGCTATAAATATATGAAGCATCGGTTTAGTCGCTTCTTTTAAAGCTTGATATGCACATTCAATATCTTTTTCATTGGCACGTGCCAAGCTTACAACCTGTGCATTTTTCACAACTTTTGCCACCGCTTGAACCGCATTAAAATCATCGTCCGAGCAAATAGCAAATCCTGCCTCTATAACATCTACACCTAATTTATCAAGCTCGATTGCCAATTCAACCTTCTCTTGTAAATTCATCGAACAACCGGGTGATTGCTCGCCATCCCTCAAAGTGGTGTCGAAAATTTTAATTTTACGCATAAATAATTTCCTTTATAATTTTAATTTATATATTTTAAGCCATTTTATATACAGTAATATAGAATAGCAAAAGTGCTAACAATTTAATATTTTTATTTGTTTAAAAGATTGTGGTAGGATAACTCAAACTAAGATTAATTTAAGATATATACCATAGGAGTGTATTGAGTATGAGGAGTTTTTTTGAATTTCTCATGTTGAAATTATTCTATCATATTTAATATTTTAAAGCAATACTAAAAAATTAGAGTTTGATATTAAACTAAAAACAGTAACAATTTACTTTATTTTTTTCTCAACACTAAGAACTCTCTTACCTGCAGGAACTTCTGGACCATCTGGAATTCCATCAAATTCTCTTACAATTGCAAATATCTCATATTTATCGCCAAGTGTTTTTTTAGCGTCCGCTGAAATTTTAGCACTATCAACAATAGACATAAAACCACTTAAGTATAAAGAAGCTGGATATTCTAACTTCACACCATATCCAGTTGTAGTATCGACAAACAATAAATCAAATCTAATTTTAGAACCGCCATCAGCACTTGAAAATAAATAGATATTATCAATATTACCTATAATTTTAATAAAAGGCTTAAAATTAATTGTCTTGGTTGGAATAGTATAAAGATGTAGAGGGTCAGGAATTGTAAACGGAGGTGGATCAGGAAAGCCTCCAATGTATATTATATCACC
>CAMQVF010000026.1 GCA_947038115.1 uncultured Spirochaetia bacterium | reverse complement strand
AAGTATTCAGCAAATTCTTCTTTAGTCATATTTTGCTCATCTTCTTCAAAATATTCTTTTGCGTCTTCATAAAACTCTTCTGCCAAAGCAGATTTAAATTTTGTATCCCAAGTCTTACTATCAGTAACCATTTCTTTCATTTTTTCAATTGACTCGATTTCTAAACCAACTTCTACATTGATATTATTCCATTTAATATTACCGCTTAAGCAAGCTTCAGAGTTTTCTGCTGTAAGAGTGCCTAATACTTCGTCTTCAATAATAGTAGGTTTTTTATATTCTTTCAAAAAATCTTCTAGCAATTTATTTTCTACTTCTATTTCAGAATTGTCTACAAGAAAACTCCGAGAATACTCCCCATAAGGACCTTCAAATATTTTTTCTTCGACAAGCACTTTATATATGCTATTTTTCTTGAACCTGTTTCGTGACGCTTCTATATTCTTTTTATCAGACACATACCAATTTAAAGAAAAAACATCTGGTTTTTTAATAATAGTGGGGGTTTCTAAATCAATATAACGAAGCGGCTCTAAGTTTGCCATAAAGAATTCATCGCCACTGCCTTTACTATGATAGGAAAGATCTCCTAATATTATGTACTCTCTTTGTTCACTAGCCATTTCATGCTCCTATTCTGATAAAGCCTTAATTTAAATTATATATTATATTTTAAATTTGGGGTAGTATAGAATAATTTACTAAAATCATAGATGCGATTGTCTAAAAATAAAATGATTTCTAATACTAAACTCTCTGTTACTCAATATATTTTATTAACAAATATGTACAAATATAATAATATTTAAAAGTACTGTTTTGCAATTATAATTAACTGTGTCGCTTTCGATATTTTTCTTCAAGAACATTTGACAAAATCATAATAATTGATTAAAATGAGTCATGAAAAATTTTGACTATGATAAAATATTGATACTAGATTTTGGTTCTCAAGTAACTCAACTTATAGCGAGAAGGGTGCGAGAGGCTAATGTATATTCGGAAATTCACCCATTTGATGTTTCATTGGAGTTTATTAAAAATTTCAATGCGAAGGGTATAATTCTATCAGGTAGCCCTTCAAGTGTATATGATGACAATGCGCCTAAAATGGATGAGTCTATTTTTGACTTAAATATTCCAATTTTGGGTATATGTTATGGAATGCAACTTATCGCCTACAGTTTAGGTGGAAGTGTTGAAAGCTCTGAAAAGCGAGAGTATGGCAGGGCTGAAATTGATATTATTGATAATTCTTGTCTTTTTAAAGGCTTTGATAAGAATAAAAAAAATATCGTTTGGATGAGCCATGGCGATAGTATTAAAAGTATTCCCGAAGGATTTAGCGTTACAGCTAGCACGGCGAGTACTAAGTTTTGTGCGATATCAAATAAAGCTAAAAATATTTATGCTTTGCAATTTCATCCAGAAGTTGTACATAGCGAAAATGGCATTGAAATTATAAAGAATTTTATATTTAACATTTGTAATTGTTCGGCTAATTGGTCGATGGGTTCATTTATTGATTATCAAGTAGACCTTATTAGAAAAACTGTAGGCGATAAAAATGTAATTTTGGGTCTTTCAGGTGGTGTCGACTCTTCTGTTGCGGCATTGCTAATTCATAAGGCTATTGGCGACAAGCTTAGATGTATATTTGTCAATAATGGGCTTTTGCGTAAAAATGAGGCTCAAAATGTTATTGATATGTTTGAAGGGAAGCTTGCGATTAATCTTACTTATGTTGATGCAAGTGATAAGTTTTTATCTAAACTTGAAAATATTACTGACCCTGAAGAAAAAAGAAAAATCATTGGATTTGAATTTATAAAAGTTTTTGAAGAAGAAGCTAAAAAGCAAGAGAATGTAGGGTTTTTGGCACAAGGAACTCTTTATCCCGATGTTATTGAGAGTGTTTCACTTCGTGGGTCTTCGGATGTAATAAAAACTCATCATAATGTTGGCGGGTTGCCAGATAAAATGAGCTTTAAACTTTTAGAACCTTTTAGAGAACTTTTTAAAGATGAGGTTAGAAAAATTGGTCTAGAGTTAAAACTTCCTAATGATATGGTTTATAGACATCCTTTTCCAGGCCCGGGTCTTGGGGTTCGAATACTTGGTAGTATAACAAAGGATCGAATTAAAACATTGCAAGATGCTGACGCAATTGTTCAAGAAGAGATAAAAAAAGCGGGTCTTTATGATAGCGTTTGGCAGTGTTTTGCTGTTCTTCTTCCTGTAAAAAGTGTTGGAGTTATGGGTGATAATCGAACTTATGAAGAGGTTTGTGCAATACGTGCGGTCGAAAGCCTCGATGCGATGACTGCTGATTGGGCGAAGTTGCCTTATGAAGTGTTGGGTATCATGTCTAATCGCATAATAAACGAAGTTGTTGGTATTAACAGGGTATGTTATGACATATCTTCAAAGCCACCTGCAACTATCGAGTGGGAATAATTTAGTTTTTATCAAGCGACTCTTTCTATAATTTATAATAGTTAGGGTTGCTTGATTATATTGTCTTTTATTTTTTCTTTTATATCTTCAATTTCATTTATATTACTTTCAAGAATTTCAATTATTATATCTTTTTCAAAGTTAGATTCATTTAAGGAATCGATTTCAAAGTTATTAGAATTTTCTTGGTTTTTTGATTCTTCAGGATTTTGAGTAATATCAGCTTCGGTTATGAATGAATCAAATAATGCATTAAATAATATAAAACTGTCATGTAGACTATCTATAACACTATGCAGTTCATTATTTTCTTTTTTGCTACTTTCTGCTATGTTAGTTAAAAAAGTCATTGACTCAACAATATCTTTAGCACTTAGAGTACTTTCTTCTATTGAGTTACCAACTTCTTTTATAATATTATTTAGTATATCGATTTGAGTGTCTACGATATCTCCATTGGTCATCTGTTCTTTAGAATTTTCTTTTACATAATAGGTAATTGCATTCAAGTGTTTTACTGTTTCAAGTATATCATGTCCACCAATTTCAAGTTCGGTATTTGCTATATTAATTTCTGATATAACTCTTGCCGTATTTTTTGATGTGTCTAATATGTTTTCAAGTGACTTTCCACTTTCCATAGTAAGTTCGACAGCTTTTCCAATACGCTTGGTTATATCTTTAATTATTACTTTAATGGATTTTGTATTAGATGCAGTAGTCTCTGCGAGTATTCTAATTTCATCGGCAACAACTGCGAATCCTTTTCCTTGCTTGCCCGCATGTGCAGCTTCTATGGCAGCATTCATAGCTAGTAAATTAGTTTGCTCGGCGACATTTTGAATTACTGTGATAATTTCTGTAATACGTCCTCGACTTTCATCAACTTCTCTCATAGCCTCAATTACTTCATCAACTTTATAGCCACCATAACGTGCATCTTGAAGTAGTTTTTGAGAATAATTATCAGCATAATTAATACTTTTAGAAACACTTCCAATATTAGATATCATTTCTTCTATAGAAACAGAGGTCTGTTCTACGGCAGCACTTTGTCTTTCCATATTTTCATTTATCTTAAATATTGTTTCTAATAAGTCATTTATGGCGACACTAGCAGATGAGAATGCATGCCTTTGTTGATCTGTTGTTTTAGTTAGATTATTAATAGATTTAAATATATTATTAACAACTGCCACAGTTTTTGTAATACGTCCAATTTGCTCATCAACTCTTATATTACTATGATCTACAACATTATTCATTGTATCCACTTTGTTCGTTAGGTTTTTACTTTCATTTTTAAGTTTAGTAATCAAAGAGTCAAGACCTAATATAAAGTCATTGAAGTTATAAATTAGTATGCCTATTTCATCATTGCTAGATACTGCTATTCTTTGTCTTAAGTCGCCAGCTCCTGCTTTTAATGCATTTGCTGAATTACTAGCTAGTTTCAATGGCGAGATTATATGCTTGATAATAAAATTGAGTATTAAACCTGATACAATTATTAGTAATAGTATTCCACCTAAAACTAGGGCTGTATTTTCAGATAATGTAGAAAAATTAATGATAGAGCTTGTAGGCAACATATATATAGCGATTGTATTCATTTGAGGAATAACCATTGTGAATATAATTGTATCTTTATTTTCTTCTATGCTTGTAGTTTTTGATTCTATAAAAAAAGTATTTTTTGGGTTATCAATATAATACTTTTCTACTTCATCGACCATATTTTGTATATCATCCATATATATATAGCTATTTAATAATGCTATTTCATCATTGCCATCATATACTATGCCATTCTCCATATTATAGAATAAATATTTCCAATAGCTTTGAGAATATGATCTTGTTAGTATATTACGTAAATGATTACCTGTTGCTACCATTTCAATTGTTGCGATATTTTCATTTTTGATAATGATATCATATTTTAGTACAATATCGAAAGGAGTATTTTTTGTGTTTTCGTCTATATTTAATTTCACTAGTACTTTTGAAAACTCAAATAATTTTTTATATTCACCTTTATTAATTCTATCTCTAATATTATTTTGTCTGCTATATTCAACTTCAGATTTTCCATTAAGATCTGAATCTAACTTCATATAGAGTGGAGTTTTTGCTTCTGTATAGTTGTTATTTACAGATAGATATATTTCCTTGAATGGTGAAGCTCCGTTTATATCATACTTCGCTATATTATTATAAAATTCATTTTCTAATATACTTTGACTTATATAGCCATATTTTTCGTATATTGATGATATTAAGTTTGAATTTTTATTAATTGAATTTTCTAAAGATATAAAATAAATTAAAGCATCAGTATTCATGCTTGCGATTTCTTTTTTAAACTTTTCCTCAGAGATATCTATAATAGCTCGATGCTCTAATGATACACCTCTATATATTAAGATGCTCGTGATGGTGAAAACTATAAAAAATGTTACACTAATAAATTTTTCGTATATAGGAATATAAAAAACTATAGTACGTTCTTCTATACTTAATTTTTTTGCATAATTCTCTATAAAAATATTAAGTATAAGTACTAGTAAAAATGCATATGCTAAAATAATATAAGATGTTGTTATTATATTATTTATATTATTATTTCTTGATAAGAACTCCAAAAAAAGATCAACATAGCTTCCTATTATTAGAGTTAAAAACATTGCGACGATTAAACTACGAGCATAGTGAAGTTGCTCCCCTTTAATCCATTTATCAGTTATCTTAAATATATAGATAATATTAATCGCAAAACATATTAATTTAATAGCATAAAATACCATAGACCTGTTTAGTAATATATGGTGTATAGTAAATATATACAGAAAGTCGACAATTATGTATGTAACAATTGCAGATGTTTTTAAATTAAATGCTATTTTCTTTCTATCTATAGTAGGCTTTTGATGCATCCTAACCTCTTAAAAATTTTATACTAGATAGCCCCATTATATACTATATTTATATAATTTGCTAAATATTAATTAAATTTTTCCCACTTCATTTACAGCTTTTCCAACTAGAGTATCTTGTGTAGTTATTGTTTTAGAGTTAAGTTCATAAGCACGTTGAACCTCAATCATTCTAACCATTTCTTGAATTGGGTTTACATTACTCATTTCTAAAAAACCGGGTAAAACATTTGGTCTTTCTGCACCTTCTGCTATATAAGCCTCGCCACTTATTTTAGTAGCCTTCCAAAATGAAGAACCTTCTTTTTCTAAAAATCTTTCATTATCGAATCGCACCACTTTAAGTGTATCAAGCACTTCTTCTTTACTCCAATTATTTTCACTTAATTGAACCACTTGATTTTTATCATCTTGATATTCTTTATTTATACTAACTTGTCCATTTTCATTAATTTTGAAGTTATTAGATTTAATTTGAATATATCCATCTTCACCTAAAACTTTATAGCCTTCTTTGGTTACTAAAAATAAATCTTTATCAATAACTAAGCTACCATTTCTAGTATAGCGTTCGCCACGTGGTGTTTCTACGGCAAGAAAGCCTTTGTCTGAAAGTGCTAAGTCAAGTGGATTATTAGTTTGTCTAAGTGAGCCTTGTTCAAATTCTGTAAAAACTTCATTAACTTCAACACCTGTTCCCATTTTACCTACATATGGACGTATATCGCTTGAACCATTAGGAAACACCATAAGCCCGTCATCGTCAGTACGAGATATTAGCATTTCGGGAAAAGCTTTAAATGTCATCGTATCTCTTTTAAAAGCAGGCTTGTCAACATTTGCCAAGTTGTTAGATATAACATCAAGTCTCATTTGCTCAGCTTGCATTCCACTCGCACCAGTATATATTCCTCTTACCATTTTAATACTCCTTATAAAATATCATCTTCATTTTTAGTAATATTTACGCCAATAGATTTAAGTTTCGATTCAATATCTTCATATCCTCTTTCAATATGATATATTCTATGAATATTAGAAGAACCTTTAGCCACAGTTGCAGCAACAACCAAAGCAGCCCCAGCTCTTAAATCACTAGCTTGCACATCTGCTGCCGATATATTTTTTTCTTTTCCATTTATTATAATATTATGTTCATGAAGCTTAACATCAGCCCCCATTCTATTTAATTCACCAATATGAGTAAATCTGTCAGGGAAAACACTTTCTCTAATTACGCTTTCACCTTCTATAGTTATTGCTAATGCTGTAAAAATTGCCTGCAAGTCTGTTGGAAAGTTAGGGTAGGGTAGTGTTTCAATTTTAAATGGTTTCAGTTTGTTTTTGCTTGCATCAATTACAATAGTTCTTTCTTTAGAGTTTTTTTCGATAATGCATCCAATATTCTCTAATAATTCTAAAACACTAATTAAATGTTCTATACATACATTAGTGAGTGTCAGTTTACTTCTTGTAGCCGCTGCCATAGCAAGATAAGTTCCTGCTTCAATTCGATCAGGTATAACTGTGTATTCAACACCATTAAGGATTTTTACTCCCTCAATTGTAAGTATATTTGTATTAATTCCTTTTATATCAGCACCCATTAAATTAAGCATATTCGCTAAATCGGTACATTCAGGTTCATAAGCGGCATCATTTATTATTGTTGTGCCTTCAGCCAAACTAGCTGCCATCATTACATTATCAGTACCCAAAACAGTAGGCCCAAATTCACCGCTAAGTGTCATTTCAGCACCTTTAAGTTTATCAACGGTAGCATCAATATACCCTTCATCAACATTAATTTTAGCACCAAGCCACTCCATACCTTTAAGATGTAAATCTATAGGGCGAGGGCCAAAAGCACAACCACCAGGATATGATACTCGGCAATGATTTCTTTTAGCAAGTAGTGGGCCTAAAACCATAATAGAGCCACGCATTTTTTTTACTAATTTATAAGGAGCTTCTGAGTTTAATTCATTATTGCTTTTTATAATAAGTGTTTGATTTTTATATTCAATGTCTTTACCTAAATTAGATAGAATTTTTATTAGAACTTGTACATCAAGCAAGTCGGGTATATTATGAAGAATAACAGGTTCATCTGTAAGTATAGATGCCACGATAAGTGGTAAAGAGGCATTTTTCGAACCTGATATATTTACAGTTCCTTCAAGTTTTTTAATTCCTTTAATAGTATATCCGCCATCAATTGTGTATTTGTACATAGTTTTATTATTTCTCCAGATAATCAAATTTAAAGGTTATGTATAAATATCGACTTTTTATAGAATCTCTTAAGAGTTTTAAATATATATAGTAATATTTATATTTAAAATCACAAAAGGCTTCACAGTTTTTGAAAACCATAAAGCCTCTTATTTAGAAACCAACCAATTAATTATTATATAGAAAGTTACTCAGTTTGCAGTTATAAAAATATCCTTGATGCTATTTGATAAAATATGAAACTCACTACCCAAGCGAGTGCCACAGTATAAAATATAACAAATACCATCCACTTATTGCCTAATTCCGAACCTATGACGCCAACGGCAGCAAAACAAGGAATATAGAGCAGAACAAACAATAGAAGCGAATATGCGACTATCGGGTTGAAAGCAGGGTCACTTTGTAATGACTCAACTAAGCTTTCTTCGTTGCCGTCTTCCACACCTTTAATTTGTGCAATTGTCGAAACGACTATTTCTTTAGCCGCACCACCAGCAACCAATGCGATACCGATTCTCCAATCAAAACCCAATGGTCTTATAACAGGTTCTATAAAACGTCCAGTCATTCCAGCATAACTATTTCTCAAAGATTCTTGAGAAAGTAATAGTGCATATTCGTTAGCCAAAGCCTCTTCATCATTAATATCAATAGATTTTTCCATTACTATTATTTTTGCTTCGTTCATTAGATTTTGAGTTTCAACTTCATTAGGGTTATATGACGGAAATGTAATAAGTATCCATATAAGTATTGAAGCCGCAAGCACGTATGTTCCAGCACGTTTTATATACATAAACATTCTATCTAGCATATGTCTAAGTATAGTTGTTATTCTAGGTATTCGATATGGTGGCAATTCCATAACAAATGGAGTCTCTTCACCTTTAAAGAATACTCTTCTAAACACGAAAGCCATAATAAATGCTACCACTATTCCTATTAAGTATAAACTAAGCATTATATTCGCACCAACTTCTGGGGCAAAAAAAGCACTTATAATTAAAACATAAACGGGAATTCTTGCTCCACAACTCATAAATGTAGATATAAGAATGGTAACAATTCTATCCTTTTTATTTCTTAAAGCCCGAGCACCCATAACCGCTGGTATTGTGCAACCAAAACCTATAAACAAAGGAATGAATGACTGCCCATGAAGCCCCAACTTTTTCATTATTCTATCCATTAAAAAAGCGGCACGAGCCATATAGCCCGAATCTTCTAAAAATGATATTCCTAAAAATAATATTAATACAAGAGGTAAGAATGATAGAACACTACCAACTCCTCCAATTATACCATCAACTATTATCGAATTTATAAAACCTTCTGGTAAAATTCCTCCGACAAAAGAAGCTAATGCGACAACACCCATATCAAGCCATTCTTGAGGATAGGCACCCAATGTAAATGTAGCTTGAAATATTAACCATAAGACAACCACAAATATCGGAAGCCCTAAAAATTTATTCAAGAATACAATATCTGCAGCATCTGTAAAATTGAATGCAGCAATTTTTTCTTTTATTATAGTTTGAGCCAATGCTCCTCTAATATAAGAATAGCGACCATTCGCAATAATCGAGTCAGTTTTGTCGTTATTAGAATTTTCTTCTAAGTTTTTACTCGCTTTGGCAATAGTATCGATGATTGTGCTAGAAGAAGTTTCGAATGCTTTTCTAATGTATAAAAATGCTCTCTCATCTTTTTCTAATGATTTAATAGCAAGCCATCTTTTATAATATTTATCAACATCGCCTTTCATGCTTGAAACAATTTCTTCTATGGCTTTTTCGATATATTCGTTATATTTTACTATTGCATTGTCTTTGATATATATTTCATCGCCATTTTGAATTTGTTCAACTTTATTTAATAATTCAACAACACTGTTATGTTGATCGCCATGTATTTTTATAAATGGGAAATTCATTAGTTCTGATAATTTTTTTTCTCTAATGTTTATGCCAGACTTTTCAGCTTTTTCATACATATTTAAAGCACAAATTACAGGGATATTAAGTTCTGTAAGTTGTAGAGTTAGATATAAATTGCGTTCTAAATTTGTAGCATCCAAAACATCTATTATGTAGTCAGGTTTTTCATGCAAAATATAATTACATGCTATGACTTCATCTTGAGAATAGGCACTTAAACTATATATGCCGGGTAGGTCTATTATTTTATATTTTTGACCATTATGCTCAATGACTGTTTCTTTTTTTTCTACAGTAACACCAGCGTAATTTGCCACTTTATAATTAAGCCCAGTTAAAGCATTGAAAATTGTAGTTTTTCCAGCATTAGGATTTCCAGCGATGGCTACAACTATAGGCTTAGATTTATCGATATTATTAGATTCATTTTTTTTTGTAGAAACTTTTTTAATATAGTCAGCATCTTCCGACTTCATTTCTTTAACTTTATCATCAGAAGTAAATATCTTTTGAGGTATTTCAGTTTTTATTACAGATATTCCCAAGGCTTCTGTTTTTCGCAAAGAGACATCATAATCCATAATTCGAACTTGAATAGGGTCTCCCAAAGGTGCTTTTCTAACAATCCAACCAGTGCTACCCGGAGTGAACCCCATTTCAATTATACGTTGTCTAATTTCACCGTCAGTTTCAATCTTATCTACGATAAAACCGTCATCTATATTTAAATCTGAAAGTTTCATTTTCATTTAATCTTACCTCTTTTAATATTTTGTTAGTACATTCTAACAAGTATCATATATAAAGTCAATATAGAAAATATGAATTTGGGGCATGTTCTAGGCAATAAAATTTAATTTGTTTGACAAGCCTTACATTTTAAACTTGCTTTAAAGTAAGAATTATCATTAAGAAAAAATTCAATTATTTATATAAAACTAATAGTAAGAATAATTTATAAAATAGGTATTTTTACAATGCCTTTTTTCACATGCTTCTGTCCACTTTTTGGATGTAAGCCAACTCTATGTGCATCTTTTGGATATAGCACAAGCATATTATTTGGGTAAAGTGTAAGAAAAATATGTCCAGCACCAGTCCAGTCTTGATAATCTTTCATGCTGTCATATTCACCTTTTTTTTCAAGCATATCGATATCGCCGACTTCAAAGTCTTCAGAGCCTTCAAAAACAATTTGTATATCGATATATTTTAAATGCGATTCCCAAGGTGGATTATCTTTTGTATCATATTCCATAATATTTACAAATGCTTTTTCATGTATATTACTAAGTTCATGTCTGCCGACTTCAAGCTTTTTTATTTCATCTAAATTATTTACTATATATTCATAAGCACTTTTCATAACACTACCAGTTTCATAACTAACAGCATGATCGATATTATTTAATAACATTGTTTAAAACTCCTACTAAAATTATGAGGAGAGTATAAGTCTATAGATTGTAATTTTCAAGTGTTTTGTATAATATTTTTTTGATATATTATTTTAATGTTCTAGTGATTTTTCCAGATTTCATTT
Source organism: uncultured Spirochaetia bacterium (assembly GCA_947038115.1). Taxonomy (GTDB): domain Bacteria; phylum Spirochaetota; class Brachyspiria; order Brachyspirales; family Brachyspiraceae; genus CAMQVF01. Next base: position 7,557 of record CAMQVF010000026.1, on the reverse strand, counting down.
CATATACCGTTCTTGCCTGAGTCGCCACGGCATGTGCATGTGTAACCATTATTATTGTAACACCCATTTTGTTTAGTGTAGAAAATATATCAGTAAGTATAGCTATAGTCTCAGGGTCTAAATCATTTGTGGGCTCATCAGCTATTAAAACCTCACCACCATAAGATAATGCTCTTAATATCGATACTTTTTTCATTTCGCCTCCAGATAAATTGGAAGCCCTAGTGTTTGATTTTGCTTTCAGTCCAAAAAGTTCAATATATTTTTTTGTCTGCTCAATCATAACTTCATTAATACCATCTTTAAAAGCTAGTGGCATTAATATATTATCCATAACACTCATGCTAGGAATAACTACTGGATGTTGAAATATAAAAGAAAAATATTTACGTCTAAAAGCTGCTAAATCTGATTCAGAAGCATTTGATAATTTATATGAATTGTAAAATACATTTCCTTTAGTTGGGCTTAGTATACCACCTATCATACTTAAAAGTGTACTTTTGCCACTTCCAGTATGTCCAGTAAAAGCTATAAAATCACCTTTATTAATATCTAATGATATATCATCACATGCAGTAAATGAGTTTGATAAGGACTTAAAAGTCTTTGTAACGCCAATAACTTTAATATTCACAGAGTTCCTCTCAAATTTTGGTATGGATCTTTTTGTATTAAAATGGAACTACTTATTGTAGCTATTCCTATAAATATAATAATAATAATTATGTTTGTTGGATAAATATTTTTTAATGATTCTAAAAAATTAAGATTTGATGATACAGATTGTAAAAATGGCCTATATCTTAAATATAAAATAGTAAGTTCTATAAAAGAAATTATCGCCGATATCACGGAATATATTACCATTTGTAAAGCTATAAGCTTCAGAAGCTCCCTCTTTCTTGCTCCAAATATTCGGAGAGTGGCAAACATTCTACCATTTTCAGAGAAAATATATAAACTAACAGATAAAGCCGTAGCAATTGTTATTATAAGCATTGCTATGAAAAAAGAATATATACTTGCATTCTTAAAAAAACTAGCGTAGTCATTAATATTAATTTCATATTTCCAAACAATGGAATAAATTGAACTTATAGCAATAGTTTGAGATAACATAATAATTAAAACTATGCTATATGCTAAACTAGAATATATAGACTTTAAAGCATACATAAATAAAGAATTATACATTTCGGAAACCTCTTTCTATTCTCATAAATTTAAAACCTTTTTTGTATAAGTAAAATTACTTAACCTCAAACAAAACTACAGTAAAGTCATCATCAGGGGTTTTGTAGGAAAGATAATTATAAAAATCGATTTTAATATTTTCTAATGTCGACTTAATATCTTTACTTTTTATACTAAAAGCTGCTTTGACTCTCTCTTTGCCATAAAGGTCATATTTGTTTTTAGACATCGAAGCTTCTGTAAGCCCATCTGTATAAAACATGATAATATCACCTTTTTCTAAACTAAATGCATACTCTTTATAGTTCGCATTAGGAAATAGCCCAAGTATAGTATCCCCATTATCATATTCGACTATATTTTCATTTCTTTTAACAAAAAAAGCAGGATGTGATGCACTAGAGTATATTAACCTTTTATTATCAGTATCAATTAAAGCTACTGTAGTTGTTAGGAAGTAACCAGTTGGAAGTAAATCTTTAAGAATATTATTTAAATAATATAAAATTTTACTGGGCGACATATAGTATCGAGACAATAAATTAAAAGCTGTTTTAACCATAAATGTAATCATTCCAGCTTCTATGCCATGTCCTGTTATATCAGCTATTATAAAAAGGAGTTTGTTATCCTCTAATTGTATGAAGTCATAATAGTCGCCGCCAACCGATTCTAATGGGCTGTAAAAACATTGAAATGAAAGTTTATGATTTTGAGAAATTGACTTAGGCATTATATGAGATTGTAGTTTTCTCGATTTTTCCATATCTTTTTTATATAGTTTTTTTATTTTTTCTATATAATGATATCGATTCAATATATATTCATTTTTTTCTTTTAAATCTTCTATTGTTTTTTGATACTCGGCAAGTAAAGATATATTCGATTCAATATCGATATAGCTTAAGTTTTTAATATTTTTAACTACATAATAAATAGTGTACGATATTAAAGATAAAAAAATCAACACTACATTTATACTATTTAAATTATCCAACTTTAAATTAAATAGTAAAGATAAAAAATTTACAATGAATAGTAAAAATATAAAGCCTATAATGAAAACTTTAGTAATTAAAAGATTATATCTATACTTCATCTAAAGATTATTTCATATTTTTAAATTTAAAGTAAGATATATCATTTGCAATTTCTGTAGTCTTGTCAAATACATCTTTACTAGCCTCAGCACTATTTTCAGCTAAGTTGGAATTTTCTTGAGTAATATTATTAAGTTCAAGTACAGCCACATTAATTTGAGAAATACTATCTTCTTCTTGAATAACAGCATTAGATATTTCGATAAGAATGCCAGATACATTTAGTACAGATTTTTCAATTTCACTTAAAATAGCAGAAGATTGAGCAACCGATTCACTTCCAAGTTCAATTTTATTTACAGTATCATCTATTATATTGCCAATATCTTTAGCCGCATCAGAAACTGTCTGTGCTAAGCTTCTAACCTCACTTGCGACAACAGCAAATCCTCTTCCTTGATCGCCAGCACGAGCAGCTTCTACTGCAGCATTCAAAGCAAGTATATTTGTTTGAAATGCTATCGACTCAATTATTTTAGTAATATCTAATATTTTTTTACTTGAATCAGCTATTTCTTTCATATTGTCGGCTGTTGCATTAACTGCTTCAACTCCATTTTTAGTAGATACAGATGTTTGAGCACTCATATCTTTAGCAGAGCTTGAATTTTTAGCTGTCGATTTTAGTGAAGCTGAAACCTCTTCGATAGAGCCTGCCAATTGTTCTAAAGAACTTGCTTGTGAGTTTGATCTTTCAGATAAATTTATAGTCCCTTCAGATATTACATTTGTAGCATGGTTAATGCCAGCAACTCCCTGTCTAAGTTTATATATTATAGAGCCTATAGTTTTTTGCATTTTATCTATTGCTTTTGCTAAAGTACCCGCTTGATCATCTTTTTTTAATACTTTGCTAGAAAATCTCTCACCAAAGTTTCCTTCTGCCATAGCACTTATAATAAATATCGCTTGGTCTAATGTGAGTGATAATGGTTTTACAATGATTATAACTAGCACCGTTTCAACAGCGATTAAAGCAATAAAAACAAGAGCCAAAAGAATAAATAGATTAGTCTTTTTATCTTTTAAACTTTTCTGATTTGATTCATCTATAAGTGTCCAAGGAGTGTCGTCTATTTTATGGACTATATATGCATTATCTTTAGTCAACCACTTAAGAGACTTTGTTTTTTCTATTAATTGCTTTTGTTCACGGAATTGAGGATTATCATACATGCTTTTTTTAAGAATTAAACTAGTATCACGATGAGTTAGAAAAATACCATTTTTATCCACTAAATTAAAAATAGAGTCTGTTTGTTGCGCTGTTTTATTCATAATTGCATTGATATCATCGAAGAAAATATCCAATCCAAACACACCAATAAGCTCATTATTTTTGTGTATAGCTTTAGCAAATGTATATATAAGTTTACCAGTACTTACATCAGTATAAGGTTCAGTTATAATAATATCTTTACTTTGTACAGCTGCTTCATACCAATCTCTTGTTGTTTGGTCGTAATCAGCAGGGATATCCAATAAAAGAATCATTTTTCCACCGTCTTTCACTGGCACAGTGTTTGCAAAATATACATCAGCATAAGACGTCGATGTTTTTGCTAATTTTCTAAATAAATTAAGCATTTTTACATCATCAGTTTCATCTTCGAGATATAAGGAAATGGTATTAATGTCTGATTTAAGAAATAAAAGCCAAGTTTTAATTTCCGTTTCAATTTGAGTCATTTTCAACTCTTCTTCAGTGTAGAAAGCTTTAATATATTGAGGTACAAATGTCATATATGCTACGACTACAAGTATTATTATTACTATACTAAATGGAACTAAAAATTTATACATTAATCCATTTGAAATTTTATTTTTGAAATTTTTCATTATTTCTATAATTTTCATTGTCATATCCTCAACATTTAAATAAATAACCAACAATACTACACAAAGGAATAAAAATTATACTCTATAAACATTTTATAAACAAGAGTATAGTTTTATGCTAATACATCATATTCGTAACTTTACTTATTAAAAGTTAGGAATAAGTTAATATTTTTTATTTCTATAGAATATTTCTAGCCCAAAATACATTATCGCTATATCCTTGTATTTTATCGTCTTTAATTTCATTAATTCTTTTTTGTGCAACAGAAGCATAATTCTCATCAACTTCAATGCCTACAAAATTTCTTTTTAATTTTTTAGAAACAATAGCACTAGTTCCACTGCCTAAAAATGGGTCTAAAATAAAATCATTTTCATTACTGCTACCTAAAATTAATTTAGCTATTAACTTCTCGGGTTTTTGAGTAGGGTGCTCGGTATTTTCAGCCATCGACCAAAAAGGTATTGTGATATCATCCCAAAAATTAGATGGATATGTATCTCTAAAATTACCGTTTTCTGTTTCTTGCCAATCTTTGGGCTTGCCGTCTTGTTTGTATGGAGCTATAACTTTTTTTCTATGTTTTATTTTATCAACATTGAAAGTGTAATTATTCGACATAGTACAAAACCAAATATCTTCATGCGAGTTTTTCCAATTACTTTTAGCACCACGTCCTTTTTCTCTTTGCCAAGTTATTCTATTTCTAATATTGAAATATTTTTGAGCCACATCGTAAATAGAAAGCGAAGTTAGCCAATCGCCACATATATAAATAGTTGCCGTTTCTTTTAATGTATGAAGCACGCTTTCAATAATGCTTTCAAGATATTTTGAGTAACTTTCCACTGATGACTTTTTAAAATCGACAAGGCCAAAGTTTTTATTTAAATTATAGGGTGGGTCTAATATTAGTAAATCTACAAAATTATTTGGTAGATGTTTATGAACTTCAAATAAATCACCCAGAATTATTTTATTTTTAATGTCTTCAAGAGTATTTTTATCTTCAATATTATAAAGTAAATATTGTTTTAATTTTTCTCTTTCTAAAGTATCGACTTTTATAGTTTTATTTCTGCTCGCTATTATTTTCTGATTCATTATCTTCTTTTATATCTTTATTGGTTTTATAATCGCCATTTTTATTATTGTCATCTTCAGCTTTATATTCGATTTTAGTCAACTCTTCAATGACCTTTTCTTTTTTGAAATTTTTAAATATAAAAAATGATAATATACTGACAGCCACTGCGACAAGTGAGGTTAATACTATAGATGCGACAGTGTTATATATTGAGTCAGTTATTTTATTATACGCGAATGGAATGCCAACATATATTATAAAATATATTGGTATTAGTATAAAATTAAACATTGGTTTTTTAGCCACTTTAGGTGCTAATATATAGGAAGATATTACATTAAACAAAGCGAGAAAGCTAAGCATAGCTACCACACTTTTATCTACCGATTTTGCATTACTTGTATCAATTCCAAGTATCATAAAGTTAATAACACCTGCCATTGAAAATAATATAACTCCACAAATAGATACTATTAAAGATTTTATAAATTTGATTAAAAAACTTCTCGAAGATATTTCTTTGCTTTGAAATGGTAGAGCGATAACTACCCAAAGTAAAAATGAAAATAGAAAAGTTTGTAGCAATACTTCAGGCAAACCAATCATTTGAAATTTTAAAGGGAGTTTTGTATATATTATGCCTTCAATAGAACCGGGAGATGCTCCGGGTGACGCTAATATTCCTATGCAAGCAAATATTGACCATATCATAAGCCAACCAAGTTTTGAGGCTTTGAATGTATTTATGAGTGGATATAATGCGAGTGCTATAAAAAATGCACGTATTGGTTGTAGGAAAGGGCCTGCTAATATCCATTTTGAGTCGAAGTCTCGCATAAAATTTGAGACATTTTCCATGCTATAAACAGTGGAGTAGTCGAACATATTTGAAAATAGCATGCCAAAAAAAATATATGTAGAAGTGTGTATTATCGCTACTTTAATGTAAAATGATATAAAGTTTCTAAAAAATTTTGTTGCAGGATTCATACTAGTCTCCTTATTATGCATTGTCCTTAGGGTAAGTATAATTTACACGTTTTATGTTTATAGATTTGCCGCTTTGATCATCAACTTCAACGACAATTCCATTAATCATAGGGCATACGGTTTCGACTTCAAAGCGATGTGGTATTTTTGTAACGAAACGAGCAATAGCTGCTTCTTTTTTCATACCTATAATCGATTCATAACTTCCACACATTCCAACATCAGTAATATAAGATGTATGATTAGAAATTAATATTTTTTCGTCAGCAGTTTGCACATGAGTATGAGTACCGAATACACAACTAACTTGCCCATCAAGATAATAAGCTAGTGCTTGTTTTTCGGCTGTAGCTTCAGCGTGAAAGTCTATAAAAATAAGATTAGTTCTTTCTTTTATGTGTTTTATAGCAATATCCGCTTTCTGAAAAGGGCAATCTAAAGGGTCCATAAAAGTTCTGCCCATAAGATTTATAACAGCTATTTTAGTATCTAAATGTTCATAAATATAATAGCCTAAACCCGGCGATTGAGAAGGGTAATTGTATGGTCTAAGGACTTTATGTTCGGTAGGTATTAGTGCGAAAACATCTTTATTAGCCCAAACATGGTTTCCAGTTGTTATAACATCGACACCCGAATTGAATATTTCAGATGAAGTATCTCTAGTTATACCTATGCCATTAGCAGAGTTTTCACCATTAGCTATGACAAAGTCTATATTATGTTCTGCTTTTATAGAGTTCAGATAATGTTTTAGTGCATATCTACCCGTAATCCCTATAATATCTCCCAAGCATAATATAGACTTCTTTGCCATTTTACAAAACCTTTATTATTATCGAGCCACTTCTACAGCTCTTGTTTCTCTTATCACAGTAACCCTTATAATTCCAGGGTATTTAATTTCGTCTTCGATTTTTCTTGCTATGTCTCTAGCCATTTCTTTTGCTTGAACATCATCGACTACATCACTTTTAGTCATAACTCTAATTTCACGACCAGCTTGAATAGCAAATGATTTCTCAACGCCATTAAAACTATCGGCTATTTTTTCTAAATTAGTAAGTCTTTTAATGTAGCTTTCAAATGATTCACGGCGAGCACCAGGTCGTGCAGCACTTATAGCATCAGCAGCTTTAACAATGACGGCTTCAACTGTTTGTGTGTCAACGTCATTATGATGAGCACGAATAGCATTAACTACTTCTTCACATTCGCCATATCTTTTTGCTAAATCAGCACCTGCAAGAGCATGAGAACCACCGCCATCAGTTTCTATAGCCTTACCTATGTCATGTAGAAAAGCACCCCGCTTCGCAAGGTCAACATTAGCATTAAGC
>CAMQVF010000025.1 GCA_947038115.1 uncultured Spirochaetia bacterium | reverse complement strand
GTTTTAAGTGGTGGAGAAAAATCACGACTAACACTTTTAGCGGCAATCAGTCAATGTGCTGATGTTCTTATACTCGATGAGCCCACAAACCATTTAGACTTCGAAACTGTTGAAGCTTTAGGTTATGCTTTAAGAAATTATAAGGGAACTATATTTTTCACTTCGCATGATAGAACTTTTGTAAGCCTATTAGCAAACTCTATTGTAGAAGTTAAGGCTGGTAATATTGACTTGTACACTGGTGATTATAACTCTTATGTTTATAATTTGAGGGTTGCAGCAATAGAAACTGAAGAAATTAATAAAGAAGAAGAAAAAAAAGATCTGGATCTTAAAAATAAAGAAAAAGAATCTAGCAATCCTAATGGTAGTTATGCTGAGCGAAAAAAAATCAAATCACAGATAAATAAGGCTCGTAATGCAATAAAATCGAATGAGAACCAAATAGAAGAACTTAAACAAGAAGAGCTTTCTCTTTTAAGTTTTTTCGATAATGGAAATGTATATGACGAAGCAAAAAGCATGCGTATGAAAGAAGTTAAAACGACTATACAAGATCTTGAAGCAAAATGGGTTAAACTCACTGAAGAACTTGAAAAGGTCTCTATTTTAATTAACTAAAAATTATGCACATAATCCGAATATAATATAGAACATATAAAGTAATGTCCGATTTTATAATTAGAGGAGGATTGAAAGTGCCTAAAATAGAAAATGTAAAACAATATGAAAAAGATATGGTGTCTTGGAGGCGTGATTTTCACATGCATCCAGAGATTGGCTTTGAAGAGTTTAGAACGTCTAAAATAATAATTGAGTTATTAAAAAAATTTGGTTGTGATGAGGTAATTGAAGGGTTTTCTAAAACTTCGGTTATAGGCGTTCTCAAAAGTGGTAGTTCTAAAAAAGTAATAGCCTTAAGAGCTGACATCGATGCCCTTTCTATGCCCGACTTGAAAGATGTTGAATATAAATCTCTAAATGACGGCACATGCCATTCTTGTGGACATGATGCTCACACTGCAGTTGCTTTGGGTGCTGCAAAATATTTCTCTGAAAATAGAGATAAATTTGATGGCACTATTAAATTCGTATTTCAAGCGGCAGAAGAAGGCCCTGATCCTGGCGGTGCTTTTTTAATTATGGAAAGCGGAATGCTCGACGATGTCGACATAATGATAGGTGGGCACACTCACCCCGATTACAAAGCAGGTACAGTCGCATTCAAAGACGGCGCTTTATATGCCAGTGGAAGTTTTTTTAGAGTTACAGTTACTGGATTAGGCGGGCATGGCGCATATCCACATCAAACAAAAGATTCACTAATTGCTGCCACTCAAATGGTTCAGGCTATACAAAACATAATCAGTCGTGAAATTGATCCACTAGGATCTGCTGTAATTTCAGTATGCAACTTTCATTCAGGTGATGCCTTAAATGTTATACCAGAGTCGGCTAGTTTTGGTGGAACAATAAGAACACTCGATATGAAAATAAATGCATATATCGAAGAAAAAATTAATTCTATATGCGAACATATTTCTGCTATGAATGGATGCACTTGCGAAGTTGAAATTGAAAATCTATTTCCTGTAGTTGAAAATGATAAAGAAGCAAATGATATGATGCGTCAAGCGGCGATATCTGTTTTGGGTAAAGATTTTGTTAAAGAAGTCAAACTACCTGAAATGGGTTCTGAAGACTTTTCTTTTTACAGTCAAAAAATTAAATCATCATACTTTTTATGGGGTATAGCAAATGATACTAATTGTACTTATCAATATCATAACCCACGATATGACGTTGATGAAAGTTCATTATGTGTGGCTATGGCTGTATTTGCTACTACAATCGAAAATTATTTAGCATAAAAAATATAATAATAATTTATATAAAAAATCATAAGAACTTTTTATTATTTAAGCTCTTATGATTTTTTTTGTTTTAAAACAAGAAATATAAACTATTAAACAAATAACCAATAATAATAATACCGAATGTTACAATACCTACAAATATCGAAAGCAAACGAACACTCATAACACTCTTGAGCATCATTATAGAAGGTAGCGACAAAGCAGCCGCACTCATCATGAAAGCCAAAACAGTTCCAATTTGTACGCCCTTTTCAAAAAATGCCCTACCGATAATCATCGCAGACATTTCATCTGTATATATGGGCACTCCTATTAATGTTGCAATTAGCACTGAAAAATAATTATTCTCACCAATAAAACTTTGAATAATTTCTTGTGGTGCAAAGTTATAAATCAAGCTCCCTATCGCCACACTGATTAATATATATTTCCATATCTTTTTTATCACCGAAAGTGTTTGCTCAATCGAATATTTAATATGGTCATTATATATAGTCTCATCTGCCGCACAAGGACAAGGCTCTTTTTTTATTTCAAGCAAATCATTATTTTTCTCTCTCAATTTCATATTCTTTTTTCTTAAAGCCTCAGCTTCTTGACGTCTAGTAAGAAACAAATCATCACGCAGATTCAAACGTTCAATTACGACTCCACCAATAACTGCAAGCAACACACCTACAAAAACATAGGCGAGAGCGAGTTTATATCCAAATATAGTCACCAAAAATAATAACGACGCCATATCGACTAACGGTGATGATATTAAAAATGAAAACGAAGCCCCAACTGGTGCTCCTGCTTTATTCATGCCGATAAAAAGTGGAATTGACGAACAAGAACAAAATGGCGATACTACACCAAGTAGTGAAGCTAAAATGTTCCCCTTAATTCCAGTATATTTTGTGAGTATTTCTTTAGTCTTTGTCGGCGGAAAGAAGCTCTGAATATAAGATATTAAAAATATAATTACAGTTATTAATAGTGATATTTTTACCAGTTCATAGAAAAAGAAATGAAGCGAATTCACCCACTTATTTTCTAAGTCTAATAAAAAATATAGAAATATATTATTTAATAAATTCTCAAGCCATGTCATTTTAACAAATATATCTAAAAATAAATTAATCATTTTTCACCTCTTTTTTTAGTTTATATATTCTATATAATAACAAATATATATTCAAGTAGTGATAATTAATAAATTTAAATATTTGACTTATGAGGCATAAAAATATATAATAGTAGAACTTATGAATAATGTAGTAATAATGGGATCGACCGATTTTACTTTAGACTGTATAAAAAAGGCTATGTTTCTCGATAACGTAAATATAGTAGCCATAATTACGCCTGAAGATACTAAAAAAGATAGAAAAGGCAATATTATTTTGTCTCCACCAAGCGCATTCGCAATAGAAGAGCATATTCCGCTTTTTAAACCTGAAAATATAAACGATGAGCATTTTCAAAAAGTGCTTAAAGAACTTAATATAGACTTTATAATTGTTGTTGCATATGGTAAAATATTATCGTCAAAAACATTGGCTATTCCTAAAATAGGAGCATTAAATATTCACGGCTCAATTCTACCCGCATTAAGAGGTGCTAGCCCTGTTGAACATGCTTTAATTTATGGATTTAATCAAACAGGTACTACTTTGCAGAAAATGAGCAATAAACTCGATGAGGGTGATATTATTTTGCAAAAAGAGTTTAAGATAAAAAATGAATGGTCACACTTCGAACTTTATGAAGAAATAAAAATTAGCGGTGTTGAGGTTCTAGAAGATTTTTTCAATGATACTGAATATTATATGAAGAATGCTGAAGTTCAAAATGCTAAGAAAGCAACTTATTGCAAAAAGATAAAAAAAGAAGAAGGTAGAATTAATTTCAAAAATAAAGCGAAATCGATACATAATCAAGTGCGAGCCTTCAGCGATTGGCCAATATGCTACTGCTATTATAATGAAATTCTATTAAAAGTATATAAAACAAAAGTGTTAGATGAAAATCGCTTGGCTAATAAAGATCATGGGCTTGTAGTCGAAGTTACACCCGATTCTTTGCTTGTACAAACAGCCTCTGGACTCATTTCTATACTTGAAGTTCAAAGGCCTAGTAAAAAACGTCAAAATATTAGAGAATTTTTAAATGGAATGAAAATTAAAAAAGATGAATATTTAAGTTAATAATAATTCAAGGAGAATTGTTAGTGGAATTTTTAAACAAATTAAAAGCGAAATCTATATCTATAGTAGAAAAAGTAAAAACGAAATTAAGTCCTATCATAGAAAAAATAAACGTAAAAGTGAGCCCGATAATATCTAAGATAAAATTTCACTTAATCAAGATATTAAAAATTTTATTCCCTAAAAGCCTTATAGAAGACAAGAGCTTTTTATCGAGATTTAAATTGCTTGCCCTATTTACACTTTATTTCTTCATATTTCAATTTATAATTGTATCAACTTCAATTTTTGTCGTTGTAAAAATGGGTGGAAAATCGGTAGTACTTCCTAATGTCGAAGGCCTCGAAATGTTTACGGCATTTAATGAATTGCAAAAAAATGGAATGACTCTACAAATAGAATCTCATTTATTTCCAGATTTACCCCTTGGAACTATTGTAATACAAACGCCAAGCCCTGGAACGAAAGTGAAACGTGGTCGTAGTGTTTCTCTAGTTGTTAATATGGCTTCTCAAAATATTCTATTTATGCCCGATTTGTCAGGTAAAACATATGAAGAGGCATTATCGATAATTACAAATGATATTTTAGCTAATCTACCTGATGTGAAAATTTTACCTATAGTTAATACCGCTGCTCAAAATCAACAAAATGGAATAGTTCTTTCTCATATACCTCTTCCAAATGAGCCTTTAGAAGCTGACACTGAAATACTTATAACTGTAAATAAAATAGAAAAAGATAATAATATAGAAATTGAAAACTATTTCAATAAAGATGCTGTAACAATAATTAGAGAATTAGAAAGCAAGGGTGTTAATGTGACAATACAAAATATTGATACAAATGATCCTGATATGATAGGTAAAGTTGTCTCACAGTCGCTAAAAAAAGGCACATATAGAGTATCTAGTCTAGAAAATATAACTTTAGGTGTTGGCAATAACCCGAATAGTGATACAATAGTAATGAACTTTAGATATATAATTCCTACTGAGCGGACAAAGAGAAGTGTTTTAAAGATAACTTTAGACGACAATAACGGTCGTACCACACTTATTGAAAGAGCTTCAAGAGCAGGCGAGACGATTTCATTTAATTATAGGCTTTCAGGCGATGGCGTTATAACTATATTTTATGATAATACACCGTTTGAAAGTAGAGAGGTTCGATAATTTTTTGCAATACTAGAAATTAGTATATATATCGTTTTGAAATAATTTTATTTTGGAGGCTCATTCAATGATTAATTTAATTCTTATAGGTGCACCGGGTAGTGGAAAAGGAACGCAAGCAAATTTTATAAAAAGAGATTTCAACATTGCCCACATATCTACAGGTGATATGTTTAGAGAAAATATTACAAATAATACTGAACTTGGTTTAGAAGCCAAAAAATATATGGACAAGGGTGATCTTGTTCCTGATGAAATAACTGTCAATATGATTTCAGAACGTCTTAAACAAGATGATTGTAAAACTGGCTTTATGCTTGATGGCTTTCCTCGCACTATTGAGCAGGCTAAGTCTTTAGATGAAATGCTTAAATCATTAAATATCAAACTTACTGCTGTCTTAAACTTAAAGGCTGATGATGCTGAAGTATTAAAAAGACTTTTATCACGTGGTAGATCAGATGATAATGAGAAGACTATTAAAAATAGACTTAATATATTTAAAAATCAAAGTGAACCTATTTTAGAGCACTATCAAGATAAAACAAAAGTAATTGATGTCATCTCTCAAGGTTTACCTAACGATATTTATGCTAATATAGAAAAATCTCTTAAAGAAATATAGTCTATACTTGATATATTAAAAAAATAATTTTAATATTTAAATAATATCTAACTAAAACTAAAAATTAAGCCTTGATACTCCGAAAATGTAATTACGTGACATATATTTTATTGGAGTAATAGGAATAAAGTTATGATATTGAAAAGGTATATTATATTATTATTATTAGTTTTTGCTCAATCGGTTTGGGCAAGAAATAGTATAACCTTATTATTTCCGGGTAAAGGTAATGAAGAGCCTTGGAAAACTCATGAGGAATATCTACGTAAAGAAGCTAATAAAAGAAATATAAACCTTACTATATACCATGCAAATTACAGCCATAAAAAACAGTATTCTCAAATGGAGCGAGCTGCCGCTAATTTTGTAGATGCCGTCATTTTAGTTCCTGTTAATTATTTGAAGGCAGGAATTATTGTCGATTTAGCTGCACAGCAAGATATTAAAGTTATTACATATGGCCAAATACCTATGCAGACAAAAAATATATCAATGCATGTAGCTTTTGACTATAACCGTGTTGGACAAATCAAAGCGAAATACTTAATTAAGAATGTTCCAAGTGGAAATTATTTAATATTTTCAGGCTCGCCTACTGATTATGTATCTTCTATATCTTATAAAGGGCTTATGAATATATTAAATCCTTATATTGGACGTGGATACATTACACTTTTAGGCGACAGATCAATTATTGATGGCACTTACCAAGAGGCTTTCTCTTTATCTTCTTCGATATTTGCACAAGGGCTTGGCAATATCGATGCTATAGTTCTACCAAATGATAATATAGCCACCGCTGTAATTCAAGCTTTAAATCAGACTGCTGGTAATAACAAGTCGACTAAAATAATTGGTTCAGATATTAATGCTGAATCTGCTAAAAGAATTATTTTGGGAACACAAAGTATGAGCGTTCTTTTAGATAGTAAAGTTTTAGCATTACAAGCTTTGGATATTGCAAATTATCTATCGAATAATCAATTTGTTCCTGTGCGTGATAGAGGTCGACCTTATACAATCGAGGGAGTTGGAAATATTCCTACCTATTATGTTGAACCTATAGCTATCACAAAATATAATATAGACAAAGATGTAATAGAACCTGGCATCATCAAAAAGAGAGAAGTTTATACTCGTGATGTCATAAAGATTCTAAAAGCAAGAGAACAAAAATAAAATTTTATATCACAGATTTTATAATGTCTACAACATTTTCATAGTTATTCATACACATAATATGCATTTTTTTATGTTCTTTATACATAGAAGCAAATAGCTCGCGACTTAAATCTTTACCCACTTTAAGCTCTTCTTCTTTTGAATGCTCACTTGCTTTTTTTAGTGTGTCAAGCCAATTAGTCGGTATAAAAGCACCCGGCAGTTTTGAATAAAGAAAATAAGCTGTTTTATAGCTAAATACTGGAAAAAATCCTGCTACTAATACTGGTGGTTTCTCGCTAGGCATTTCACTAAGCCAGCCAAGAAGAGTGTTAAGCCTTTCAACATCAAATATCGGTTGAGTAAATATAGCTTTCGCACCACTCTGGCACTTGGTAAAAAGTCTACGTTTAAGCTTTTCATCATCTTTTGAATAACTATTTATTACACAAAATGGATAAATTGGCTTAAGTTCACTGTTAGTTAAATCATATCCACCTATCGATTCAGATTTATTAAGTTTTTTTATTATGTCAATTAAATATCCAGAATGCCCCTCATAGACAGCTTTTGCCTGTTTTTGATTACCCAAATTTATTCCATCACCTGTTAAAGCTAGAATTAAACGTGCATCAAAATAATTAGCACCAATCAAGTCGGCCTGCAAAGCAATCGAATTTCTATCTCTAGTTGTAAGCGTAGAAATAAATGGCTTTTTTAATATCGACTGCAACTGTATACTCGAAAGTATTGATGATGAACGCAATTTAGAAAACGGCGAATCGACCACAACAAATCCATCGATATATTTATCAATCTCACTTTTACTAACCTTCTCAACGATAGAATTAAGTGAAGGCGACGCTGGTGGCACTACTTCAAGTGTCAGGAATTTTTCATTTTTATTTTGTAATTTTTCTATAAATTTTTCAATCATGTTTTACTCTCAATTTATTTTTTATCTATTAAATATCTTAACTCAATTATATGAGGAGCTAATTTTCTTTTAAACTCTTGTGATTTGTATTTATTTATAATAAATTCGATTTGTTCTTCATTAGAATATTTTTCAATTAAATCTTTTTTACTCATCGAAAAATCTAAATAATGATTAAGAACATCATCAAGAAAATTATAATCAGGCAGGCTATCTGAATCTTTTTGATTATCGCGAAGTTCTGCCGATGGTGGCTTTTCAATACTATTTAGAGGAATAATCTCTTTATTGAATTTTTTATTTATAAAATAAGAAAGTGCGAACACCTCTGTTTTGTAAATATCGCCTATCGGTGACAACATTCCGCATAAATCACCATAAAGAGTTGAGTATCCCATAGCAAATTCGCTTCTATTACCAGTATTTATCAGCATCATATTATATTTATTTGATAAAGTCATTAAAATTGTCGCTCTAATTCTTGACTGCAGGTTTTCAAATGATACATCAAAAACATCAATTTGACTTTTCATATCATTATCTAAATCTGATTCATTTATAGAATGAGAAATAATATCCAAATAAGAAGAATAAATATTTTTAATTGGAGTAGTAATTGTTTTTATTTCAAGATTTTCAGCAATTTTTTTTGCGTCATCAAGCGAATGATCAGTAGAATATTGGCTTGGCATTAAAACACCATAAACATTTTTACTGCCCAAAGACAAACTAAGTAAAGCAGCAACTAATGCGCTATCGATTCCCCCAGAAAGTCCTAAGACTACTTTGTCGAAATTATTTTTTTCTACAAAATATTTAATTTTACTTATTGTAGTATCATAAATTATTTCAAGTTTTTTATCGTCAATATTCATTTATGCCTCGGATTCTATATGTATTGTGGGTTCTATATTTAATTTTTCTCTAATATCTTCAGCTATTTTTCTGGTTCTTTTGTCAGCATCTAAAATAGTCGTATCATTTTTAAAACGCATATGAAATGTAAGTTCAACATGCTCGCCATATCGATGAATATGAAAATGATGAACTGTCTCGCTATTTTCATTATTTGCATCTACAATTTTTTTAATGCTATCGATAAGCTCTTTAGTTGGCGCTTCCCCTATCATTTTTTTAATAGACACTCTAATAATATCAAATGCAACATAAAAAATAACTAATGAAACAAGAAAACTTAAAAGCGAGTCCATCCACCAAGCATCTTTTGCAAAAAGAATTCCGATTAAAATTATTAAAGATGTTAATGCGTCGGTTCGATGATGCCAGCCATCTGCTGAAAGTGAGTAAGATTTCGTTTTTCTGAAGCCCCAAAATGCATATTGAGCTAGCATCTCTTTTAATATAACAGATACTGCCATAACTATAATAGCACTATTATTGAAGTGAACTAAAGATTTCGATGAAAATTTGGTGATAGCTTCTAAAAAAAATGAAAATCCAACAACTGAAAGCATAACACCAATAATAAAACTAGCGAGAAGCTCAGCCCTACCATGTCCAAAAGGATGTTCTTCATCGGCAGGTTTTTTAGCATATATACCGCCAACAACAACAATAAGGCTGCTTAAACAGTCGCTTAAAGTATGCCAAGCATCGGCAATAATAGCGAGTGACCCTATAGACATACCAACAATATACTTATATATAAATAGGAAAATATTAAGAGCTATAGAAGCAAGCCCCTCAGTGAACATCATATCATACTGACTGTTTTTTTTAGCTTTTAACATGACTTCGAGATATGCTTCTTGAGCCACAAATCGGACAATGTGAGATTGAATCCTCTATCAAGTCATTAATACCGCTAAAATCATCGGCAGTAGAGAATATAATATCGTCATCATCGATTTCCCAAAGATTAGAACATGAACTACAGTAAAAACAAATTAAATATTCTTTGTATGATGAATAACGTCCTTCAATTTTACGATAACTATCCATAATATTATGAGACATAGAACCCCCTAAAATATTTAAATTGTATAATACAACAAAACAAATAAAAAGTCAAACAAAAATTATTTTTTATATATAAAGCTAGACTTTAAAACATCTAAACAATCGACTAATTAAAGCCAAATATTCTCTGTGCTAAACCATAAACAATTAAAGCTATTCGTCTACCCAAAACACCGGGAAGACTTATCGAGGAAACAACTAGTTTTTTATTCAGTTGTTTATAAAGTTTAGGATTTTTCGATTTTATAAACTTCCAAAGTTCCTTTTTTTTCTTTAAATTTTCTTTAGTTTTCGATTTAATAAGTAAAATAGAAGAGATAGCAGTTACAATTTCAAGATAATGAAGCATATATTTTGCCACAGCTTCCGATTTTATATCTGAATCACAATAATGCTCCAACATAAGCTTATTTACTCTAATTTGTTGATCAATCCTTTTTATCATAATCTGTTCATTTACAGACTGACCTTCTCTGCCTATTAAATAACAATATAAATTAACATTCATATAATACATTGTCTGGACGTTAATAAGGGGAATAAATGCGAATAAATTATCCACATAAAACGTATGCTCAGGCAATTTGAAATCCATAGACTTAAGCACTTTAGTTTTATACATCAACGTATGCATAAGCATATATTTTCCAATTTTTAATTTAGCAATATCTTCCCATGTAAATATTTCATTTTCTTTAAGAATTTTATGATATGACATAATTTTCTTAAATCTTGATGTGTCGTTTTCATAAACATAATTGGTTATAATAAGATCAGGAGAGCTGCCCTCATTTTCAAAAGATTTAATAGCAGCAATAACTTTAAGATAAGCCCGCACATCAACCCAGTCATCACTATCAACAACCTTCAAATATAAACCTTCAGCATTCTCAATGCCAGTATTCAAAGCACCACCATGCCCCTTATTCACTTGGCTAATTGCACGAATTATAGTAGGGTATTTTTTTTCATACTCTTTAGCTATAGATTCTGTGTTATCAGATGAGCCATCATTAATTATTAAAATCTCAACGTCCTCGCCACCAGTCAGTAATGACTCAATACAATAATGCATATAGTCTTCTGAATTATAACAAGGAACAACAACTGATAAGTACTTCATTTATATAAACTCCAGTAATAAATAGATTAATCGAAAAAACGTATAACAATAAAATTTTATTCCACAGTTACACTTTTAGCTAAATTACGAGGCTTGTCGACATCGCAACCCTTAGCAACAGAAGTATGATATGCTAAAAGCTGTAAAGCAACAACTGTAACTATAGGCATAAACATATCATCAAGTTTTGGCAAATAAATACACTGTTTATAAGCAGAATCATCCACCTCATAACCTTTTTTAGTAAAAATCAAAACCTTAGCACCACGAGTGACAACTTCTTTAATATTACTAATCATTTTACTTGCTAAATGCTCTTGAGTGGTTAATGCGACAACATGAATATCCTTTGTTATTAAAGATATTGTGCCGTGTTTAAGCTCACCACCTGCATAAGCTTCGCAATGTATATAGCTAATTTCTTTAAGTTTCAATGCACCTTCAAGCGATTGATAATAGTCAAGTCCACGTCCCAAAAAGAATATGCTAGATGAATCTAAAAAATTATTGACATATTCTTTAATTTCATCACTTAATAAAAGTGCGTCATTTACAGAATCAATTGCTGATAATAGTTGACCAACAAATTCACTAGCTTTTTTAGAATCTATTAATTTACGAACCAAAGCAGTCTTAAATACAAGTAAATACATTACAGCCATTTGAACCGAATAAGCCTTAGTTGAAGCCACAGAAATTTCAGGGCCAGCATAAGTATAAATAACATAGTCGGCCTCACGTGCAATTGATGAACCATTAACATTAACAATAGCAAGTGTTTTTACGCCAGCACTTTTCGCAAGCCTTAAAGCAGCTAATGTGTCAGCCGTTTCCCCAGATTGTGATACAAAAATCGCTAGTGTATCTTTACTCAATATAGGATTTTTATATCTAAATTCTGAAGCTATAGAACATTCTACATTTATTCGACATACCGATTCATAAAGCCATTTACCAATCATACCCGCATGCATGGCAGTACCGCAAGCTATAATTTCAATTCTATTAAAGCCTGTAAAAAAGTCATCATCAATATTATCTCTTTCAAAACTAGGAAGCCCTTCGATAATACGAGACTCCACAGTGTCGAGCAATGCCTTAGGCTGTTCGTAAATCTCTTTAAGCATGAAATGTTCATAGCCCGACTTTTCAGCCTGTTCTAAAGTCCAAGTCGCTTCATGTATTTGAGGCTTCATTATTTTCAAATTTTTATCATATAATGTTATTTTATCTTTTTCAAGCTCAACAATATCACCCTCTTCAAGTAAAATATAATTACGTGTATATTTCAAAATGGCAGGCACATCCGATGCCAAAAAATGCTCATTATCACCAAGAGCAACAATTAAAGGCGAACCACTTCTTGTCGCGTAAACCTTATTTAAAATGTCATTAAAGATGATAGCAAAAGCATAAGAACCCTCTATAATCTCGCTAGCCTTTTTTATAGCAGCTATTGGGTCATTTTCATAAAGCGAATCTATTAAATTAGCAGCAACTTCTGTATCTGTTTGAGAAGCAAATTTATAACCCTTCTCTACTAATATTTTTTTTATTTCTTGATAATTCTCGATAATTCCATTATGAACAAGTGTAAGCCTAGCCGTCACATGTGGGTGTGAATTGACGTCAGAAGGCTCTCCATGAGTTGCCCAACGAGTATGTCCTATTCCAATTTGTGAGTTAATTTTATCTCTGCTATAAATCATATTTTTCAGATTATCAAGCCGACCCTCTGCTTTAATAGTTGTTATTTTATCATCTTCAACAACTGATATTCCAGCCGAATCATAACCCCTATATTCCAAAGCACTAAGCCCGTCAATTAAAACATCGACAACATCTTTATCGCCAATATAGCCTACAATTCCGCACATATAAACACCTCTCAACAATAATCAAGTTGTGCTATTGTAGCATAAAATAAATATATTACAAATACTAGATAAAAATATTTTTTTGATTTATAATACTAGAACAAAAATAAAATTTAAGTTTTAATATTTATGAGCAAACCTCTAAGACAGTCAAATGCAGTTTTGATAATAGCTGCGATGTATAATAATAAAGAAAGTTTTGAATATGCATTGAAAGCATTAAAAAAACATTTTGGCAATATTTTCACAACTAGCGAGGAATTCATTTTTTCGCATTCTCATTATTATAAAGAAGAAATGGGTGAAAATTTAATAAAAAGATTTATCGTTTTTGAGACACCTATTAAGCGTGAATTTTTAGTTAATGTTAAAAAGAAAACAGATAAAATAGAAAAAAAATTATTATCAAAAAATGGCGAGAGAAGTATAAATTTAGACCCGGGAATTCTTACTCTCGAAAATTTTATACTAGCCACAAATAAAAACTTCACTCATAGAATACTGCTTGGTAAAAGTGTTTTTGCCGACCTTACTTTAATTTATCAAAAGAAAAAAGGTTTTACAAGCCTGCCATGGACTTATGCCGATTATTCTAGTGATGAGACGAAAATGTTTTTAGAGAGTATGAGAAAGAGTTTTTATAATAAACTTTTAGAGACATCACCATTTAATGGTAAAAAATAAATTGCTATAATTTTATAAAAAATAACAACTCTATTACTTGATAGATTGCATATTTTGCTGTATTATTAATAAATATAAAAAATCGATGGAGTCTATATGACATTTACAGAACTTATAAACACTTTAAATCAGTTTTGGTATGAAAAGGGTTGTATTCTTCAACAAGGTTACGACTTGGAAGTTGGTGCGGGTACTTTTAACCCAGCAACTGCTTTAAGATCGCTTGGGCCTGAGCCATTTTCTGTGGCTTATGCTGAACCGTCAAGAAGACCAACTGATGGTCGATATGGAGAAAACCCTAATAGACTTCAACATTATTATCAATATCAAGTTTTAATGAAGCCATCACCTGAAAATTTTCAAGATTTATACATAGAAAGTTTGGCAAAAATAGGTATAAATTTCAAAGACCATGATATTCGCTTTGTCCACGACGACTGGGAATCACCAACGCTTGGTGCATGGGGGCTTGGATGGGAAGTTTGGCTTGACGGAATGGAGATAACTCAATTTACATATTTTCAAGCTTTTGGAGGAATTTCTCTTAAACCTATCAGTGGTGAGATAACTTATGGACTTGAAAGAATTTGTATGTATTTACAAAATATTGATAATGTTTATGACTTAGAATGGGGTCATGGAATAAAATATGGCGATGTTCATTTGCAAGGTGAAAAGGAATTTTCTAAATATAATTTTGAAATTGCTGACACTGATATGTATTTTAGACATTTTGCTGAATATGAAAAAGAATGTAACATATGCCTCGAGAACGGATGCATTTTACCTGCTTATGATATGGTTATGAAATGTTCACATGTATTTAATATGCTTGATGCGAGAAATGCTATAAGTGTAACCGAACGTGCAGGCTATATCACTCGTGTGAGAGACTTAACAAAAGAAGTCGCTACCAAGTTTATCAAATCAAGAGAGGAGTTGGGCTTTCCGTTGATCAAAAAATAAATTAATGATTAACGGTCAAGCCTACTCTAACTCTATAATAACTAAATCTTAATTAGAATTACCATTATCGACACTCGTAGTGGTAGCACTATTGCCTTTATAATTATTATTATATGGGCCGCTATTTTTGCGTTTTAAATAAATTTTAACATTTCGATAAGGCGCATCCCCATCACTTTTAGTTTCTATCTCTGTATCTTCTTGAAGCTCTAAATGTATAATTCTTCTTTCATAAGCAGACATCGGGTCGAGTGAAACAGAGCGTTTAGTTCGCTTCACTTGTTGAGCCGACTGCCTCGCTATATGTTTTAACGTTTCTTCACGGCGTTCTCTATAACCATCAACATCTAATATAATATGTCTATCAATAGTATCTTTAAAATGCCTTGAAGCTATTAGAGATACAATAAACTGTAGTGAGTCTAAAGTGCCACCTTTTTTACCTATAAGTATAGCCGTGTCTTCCGACTTAATATTTATAAGTATTTTAGTATCACTTTCCTCGGTCGCCGTAACTTCTCCATCCACACCTATGAGAGACAAGATATTTTTTATAATACCTTCAAACTCTCCTAAGTTAGCCGAAATCTCTTCATAATAAACGCGTATAAGAGTTGGAGTATCCTCCCCTAGCCCTAAAATACTGCGTTTACCTTTATCTATAACTTCAATTCTTACTTGATCTTCTGTCAAATTTAATTCTTCTAAAGCTTTATTTGTAGCTTCTTTTTCAGACTTACCTGAAAATTCTTTTACCAACATAAAACACTCCTAATGCTTTTTTTTCTTTTTCTTCTTATCATCCACTTGAACCTGTAAAATCATATCATCGCCTTTCATTTTACTGATATAAGAAGTGATAACCTGTTGTAAAACACCAAATACGTTTTGTGCAGTCCAGTAAAGAGCAAGTCCACTAGCAAAATTATAAAACATAAATAACATCATTAAAGGAAATATAGTGCTCATCATTTTCATTTGATTACCAGCAGCACCTGACGCCGATGTCGGCTGTAATTTCATACTTAAATAACTAGTTATCGCCATAATAATAGGAAGTAAATTAAAATTCATCCCTCCTATAAATGGTAAAGCTTCTGAGAATATAAACAATTTATCTGGTGATGATAAATCAGTAATCCATAAAAAATGGGCATTTCTAAGTTCAACCATCGACTGCATGAGGTAGAAAAATGCTATAAGAAGTGGAAACGGTAAAAGCATTGGAAGACAGCCCCCCAAAGGATTAATCTTTTCTTTCTTATATATATTCATAACTTCAGTATTCATTTTTTCAGGCGAATTTTTATACTGCTCTCTTATCTTCTCAATTTTAGGATTAAGTAGCTGCATTTTTTTCATCGACTTATACGATGCCTGCGTAAGAGGAAATGTTACTACCTTAAACAAAAATGTGAAAAGTATTATAGACCAAGCATAACTTTTAGTAAATTGATATAGCTTATTAAGAATTACGTCAAGTATATATGTAAGGGGTCTTAAATTAATTCCTATAAAAGACTCTTTAAATATTGATTGATAAGACACATCCTTATAATCAGCCGCGAAAACAGCTCTACTCTTTGGCCCCATATACATTGTGTAGCTGTCAACAATAGTAGAACCCGATTGTATATTATGACCTTGAGAAAAACTTGCGAATTGAAAGTTATTCTTAAACTCATTTGTAATAGGCTTTGAAAAAATTGCCGACTCAAATAATGTATTATCATAAGGCACACTAGAAATTAATGCGAAATATCTATTATTAATTGACGCCCATTGCATAGCTTCATTATAACTTTTGTAAGACATCTTCACATCTTTTTTTCCTGAACCATCAAGTAAAAAAGAGATAGTATTTTTACCTTCTCTCAAATATCCTGCTTTTGTAATATCTTCACGAATAGTGTCGGCTGCTGCTCTATAAGGGCCTAAGCCTGTCGCTAAAATGTATGAATAATACAAAGAAATATCAGTATCACTAACATTCTCAATACTCACAGATGACAAAATTTCATAAGGCTTGCCAGTAATAGTAAACATTTTTTTAAGCTTTATAGGCTTTTCATTATAAGAAACATCAGAGGCAAATGTCACCGAATTGCTACTCTTGCTTTCTATATAATAATAAATATTATCTCTTTTGGCTATCGAATTCGATAAAGTTTGAAATGTCAAAGTGAAAGGATATGCACCCTCATAAACTTGCTCAACCATATTGACAGAGTCATCATAAGTGCCATCGTTGACTGTTCCATTGAAAAATTTCTTTAATTTATAAGAATGTAAAGCACCATTACTAAAAACGGCTATAACACTTTCATTTTCAAACTCAACTAACTCGGCTTCATTTGTTTGAGCCACAGTTATAGGCTTTATATTTTGCAAAGTAGACGTATTAACGGCCATTCCGCTTTCTGTCGTAATTATTTCACTATTGCTTTGATTATTTCCAACGGGACGTGGAGGTGCGGTCTTCGATTGATAAAACATAAATCCGACTAAAATCACAGTCGAAAGCAATATCGCTACGAGCATTCTCTTACTATTATCCATTTTACAAGACTCCTATTTAGATATTTACAACTTAAAAATTGTAAAAACTCAATTTCATCTTGCTAAAATCATGTAGACTAGTAATCTCAAAAGTTACGGCAGAGGATCATATATCTTTTTAGACAACGGATTGCAACGCAATATCCTTTTAAAACCCAACCAACAACCTTTAAATATTCCATATTTCAAGATAGCTTCTTTAGTGTACTGAGAGCAAGATGGTATATACCGACAAGATGGTGGCAAGTATGGGGAAAGTATTTTTTGATAAATTACAATAAAAAATATACAAATATTCTTCACTTAGAAACTCGCTTAAATAAGGCGAGCAAATCCTCTCTATAAAGATTAAAATCTAAATTGCATTCTCTTTTAACTAAAATAAAATAATTACAACCCTTAGGAATTAAATCTTTATTCGTCCTAAATATCTCTCTCACAATTCTTTTAGCCCTATTTCGTTTAGGGGCATTACAAGTATTACGCTTTACAGAAACAAAAAAACGAGCATAATCTAAATTATTAACATTAACAAATAAATTATAGTAGCTGCCATAAAATTTCAAAATATTACAACTAGAGTCAAAAAAAGCAGATATATCCCTTTTACGTTTTATACGCTCCTTTGTGTAAAGCCTACCTTTATATGTATTAATACTAACCACCACTTGTTTTTAGAATTTCACTTAATTTAAGTAAAATTCTATTTTTTGTCTGCAGCAGTAAGACGATATCTTCCTTTCTGCCTTCTACGCTTCAACACATCACGTCCACCTTTAGTAGCCATACGACTAAAAAATCCAAATTTACGGGCGCGACGCAACTTACTAGGCTGATAAGTACGTTTCATTTTATCTCCTTCAAATTTATACTATTAGTAATTTATAAAATAAACTACTAAAATATTTACAAAAACAATTATCATTTAATATATATTAGATATAATATTTTGTCAACTTAAATATTATATAGCTAGATTTTTATTTTATACTAACAAAAATAGTGACTTATCCGAGATATTAACTTGAAATAATATTGCTATTAATATAAATTAAGTATCACGTGGGCATTTTTTATTTTTATAATGCCTAAAATATTAAACCATTAAAGAGGTCTTAGTCGTATGAAATATTTAATAATACACGGACATTTTTACCAACCTCCAAGAGAAGATCCGTTTTTAGGAATCGTCCCACAAGAACCTTCGGCAAGCCCATCACATGACTGGAATGAGCGTATTATGCAGGAATGCTATTCGCCTAATGCCTATTCACGTGTTTTGGATGAGTATGGTCGAATAACTAAAATGGTTAATAATTATGAATTTTTAAGTTTCAACTTTGGGCCAACTCTACTCGATTATATTGCAGAAAAAAGACCCGATGTTTTAGAGAAAATAATCGAAGCGGATAAAGAAAGTATTAAACGACTTGGATATGGAAATGCATTGGCTCAAGTTTATAATCATATAATACTGCCATTAGCAAAAAAAGAAGATATGATAGTCGAGATAAAATGGGGAATATATAACTTTAAAAAATATTTCAACAGAGCACCTTCTGGAATGTGGCTTTCTGAAACTGCTATAAATATCGATACTGTTGATGCATTATATGAATGTGGAATAAAATTCACTGTGTTATCACCTTATCAAGCACATTATGTGAAGGCGTTAAATGGAAAACAAGAAGATGTATCAGATGCAAAAATAGATACTTCAAAACCTTATTGGGTTTATGGGACTAATGGACGTAAAATTATTGTATTTTTTTATGACGCTTATCTTTCACAATCTGTAGCTTTCGAACATCTTTTAACTTCAGTCGATAAATTATCTGAAAAAATAAATGGTTCGTATCAAGAACGCAACATGACTAACATAGCAACTGATGGCGAGTCATACGGGCATCATGAAGCATTTGCCGACATGTGTTTGTCAAGATTTTTTATTGAAACACTAGAGAAGAAAAGTTTCACAATCAGTAATTATGAACACTATATGAATTTATTTCCGCCAAAAGATGAAGTCGTCCTACATTTAGGTGAAGGTGGCAGGGGAACTTCATGGAGTTGTGCTCATGGCGTCGAGAGATGGCGTTCAAATTGCGGATGCGGACGTAATGGCAACTTAAGTCTTGAATGGAGAAAGTCGTTAAGAGAGGCATTTGATTTATTACGTGACATGCAAGATAAAATGTTTAATGCATTAATTAATTTCAATACTCAAAATAGACTGTCTTTGAGAGAAAGTTATGTGGCAGCGATTTATGACGATTTATACGCTAAAAATTTATATGAAATATGCGATAAATCTGTAACATATGAAGAGTTTAGATTTTTGATGGAATCGTATAAATATTCACTATTTGCCTACACATCTTGTGCTTGGTTTTTTAGTGATGTCTCGGGCATTGAGCCTAGAAAAGTTATGCAATATGCAGAGAAGTCTTTTTATTATGCGAAAAATTTAGATAAAGCTCGTAAACTTGGATTTGTCGAAGAAACACATCAAAAGTTTTTATCGATTTTAGAGCATTCTGTAAGTAATTTAGAACCATTTAGCACTGCGAGAGAAATTTACGAACAAGAAATTAAACCTAATTTTTACAGCGAAAAGCATATTATAAATCAATTTGCATTTTCTGTAATTAGCGATATAAATTATGAAAAAGAAATTACTATAAGTCATTTCACTATAAAAGATTTCACTATAAGCGATAAAGAAATAAATGGAACAATTGCTCATAAATATGGGTATCATAAATATTTCAGCTCGAAAATATTTGAAGAGAACTCGGAACTTAAAAATATGATACAAGTTGCTGACACACAAAATGGCCTTGCCGAATCTAAAGTGTCAATATTTAGCCTTAAAAATGTTATTGCCGATTTGAGATATCCTATGGCTGAAGAATTGTTTGCAAACGAAATTAATTATGTTGAAAACTCTTGCAATTCAATTTTACCTGCCTTTGAATCGGTTTTCGAACATTATAATAAAAATGACGTAATACCGAATCACGACTATAGAAGAATAATGGGTGCTTTATACTCGCCGATTTTAAGAGGCAAAATAAAGTCTGAAGGGCGTGACGCTTATGATTATGTGACAGAAAAACTTACTCAAATTAGAAACTCTGGCATATTTATTTCTACAAGTGGAATTGCTTCTGCGATAACAGACAATATAAGAGAAGCTTTAAAAGAAATGATGAATACTAAAAATACAGATTTATTAGACAATTTACTTAAAGATATTAAATTTTCATCTAAAAATGACATGCCCATAGAAAGGCACTCAATAGAAAACACATTTTATCAAATAGTAATTATGTATAAAAATGGTGAAATTAAAATGGATGATGATGAGCAAAATATGTTTATGGAGCTTGGATCTTGGATAAACTTTAATATGAAAAGTATTTTAGCTAAATAATTTTTTATCAGAGACATAGGCGTAAGCATTTTTCGTTTTATCGAGATTTGTTCCACGCCTTATCATAGCAATTAATCTGTCCTCGCTATCCACAGATCGGAAGAGCGTCGTGTAGGGAA
>CAMQVF010000024.1 GCA_947038115.1 uncultured Spirochaetia bacterium | reverse complement strand
AAAAAGCTCTCTATGTGTCGTCGTGTGCATTCCTTTGTAATCATACTCACGAACGTCATTTGTTTTCATCTTCTCTTCTTTTAAAAGATAATTTATTATTGTCGATTTACCCGACCCCGATGAACCTATAAAAACAGATGATGACCCTTCAATTATATACTTAAGAAAATTTTTAGTATATTTACCAGTCTTCGCACTATAAGCGAATATATCTTCATTTGGATAAGAAGATTTTATATCATTCATTAAATCTTTATAAACACCACTTTTATATAAATCTATTTTAGAAACAGCAAGCACCGGTTTTATATTAGAAGAATAAGCCATCGAGACATATCTGCCAATTGCTGCTACAGACATTTCATTATCTATCGCAACCAAAATAAATGCATAGTCAATATTACTTGCAAGTATTTGAATATCTGTCTTTTTTCCATTCGACTTTCTGTATAAAACATTTTGACGATCAAGCACTTTTTCAATAAATGCATTATCATTAGATGAACGCATTAAAACATAATCACCAATGACAGGAAGCTCGCTTTGAAGGCTCGATTTATATCGTACAGTTCCTTTTATACGGGCTAAATACTCCATATCATCAGTATACAAGGTGTAATACCTTTTATTCATACGTATGACACGAGCAATTTTCAGACTATCATCTGTAATTAAACTTAAATATTGATCTTTTATTTTCTTAGGCAAAATACTCATATTCAAACTCTATACGAATGATACGTATTTGTCAAGCTATTAACCACTATTTTAAACATAGAAGCTCCGTTATAACATTATCTTTGCTTATATTATAAGATTCACTGATGAAATCCTTATAAATATTAAGTTGTTTTGAATACTTTAAATATATATCATCTCTATATTTAATTGTTTTATAGTCGATAATATAATAATTATTCTCATCTTTAGTAATCAAATCGAGTCGGCCATTGATTATTATTTTATTTTCATTCTCATCATAAACTATTCTCTGAAATGAGTCCTCTCTTGAAACTAAAGTCTCTTCGCCACTAATTATATTTTGTATATGTTTATTTCCTAAAAAATTATCAAAAGCATTATTTATAGTATTTTCAATATTATAAGTATTATATGAAGAAAGCATATTCAAAGTTTTTTTTATGAGCTTATTTTTATAATTATCTTTATTTTTTTTATACTCATCAAAGTCGAAAACCTCAAAAATAGAATGCAAAACAGTTCCCAAATTCATGGCAGAAATCGCCTCTTTCTTCTCATTACATGCGTCATCATACTCATACTCTTCGATAATACCTTCATGCTCTTCAAAATATGTGAGTTTTTTTGCAAGCAGATTTTCTATATTTTCAATACACCGATTTTTATGCTCATCAGGTTTAATTTCAACATTCTCTGAAGGTTTTTCATAAATAGCTTTTTTATATATTTTAGCATTAATTTTTTCATCACTAATTTTACATATACTTTTCAAACTATTAATAGAATCTAAAATACTATTCGAGATATTATTTTCACTATCATTTTCTAATTTAGAATAGTTAATTACATTTATATCTTTACACTTCAATAAATCACTTTCTATTTTAGCAATATCATCATTTTCAATAAAATGACTCTTAAAAATACTCATTGAAGATGACTTCCCCTCCCCAGACAAAACTAAACTTTCAGATGCTCTAGTCAAAGCGACATATAAAAGTCTATTTTTTTCACTGTCATTTTTTAGCTTATTATCATCTTTATTCGTATTCGAAAATAAAATTTTACTCTTCGTCTCATCTAAAATATTTATGCAAGGCTCATTATCGATAAAATAAAACTCCCTTGTCTCTGGCCTACTTTTATCATAGCCAATCGACGCCACAAATGTTATCGGAAACTCTAAACCCTTCGACTGATGAATTGTCATAATACGAACTGCATTAATTTCTAGCTTCGAAACTGGCGCAAGCGAGAGCGAAATATTCTCATTATAAACCAAATAATTCACAAAATCATAACTAGTATTACCAGTCTTGCTTTCATAATCGGTTGCAATTGTTTTTAACTTTTCAATATTAGAATAGCTAAGTTCATTATCGTTTTTTGTGGCGATATATGCATAATAGTCGGTTTCAAAACATATCTCATCAATTAGACAACTACATTTCATGCTGAATGCTTTTTTCTGTAAGGTATTAATTTTTAATTTGAAATTTTCTAGCTTATCAAAAAAATAAAATGATTCAGCAATTTCATGAGCTTTTTTTTGAGCCTCACTAAACTCTTGATGAATAGATATATAGTCGTCAAGTTTAATAGAATTTATATTTAATTCATTTATAAAACTATAAACTTCATCAACACTCAAATTAAAAAACATCGAAATAAAAATAGTCGTGAGTAAACTTTCGTCATTAAAAATTAAATATCTTAAAAAATAAACAATATCTTTAATTTCTTCACGCTCATAAAAATTTCTACCTCCAATAACGTAAAAAGGTATTTTATAATCGGATAATGCATTAAGATAAATATCGATATTGCTAAACCTGCTCATCAAAATAGTGATATCGTTAAGTCTATTTTTATAATTCTCGTTAATATATTCAGCTATTTTTTGAGCCTCCAAAATACGAGCATCAGCTGCAAGGATTTTTTCAGTGCTTTCTAATTTAAGATAGCAAATAGAATTATCTGACTCTTCTTTTTTAGTGCCAGCAAATAAATTATCTGTTTCATCATAATTAATAATTTCATCAGTTGCAAATAAAGTATTTTCGAAAAAATTATTAAAAAAATCGATAAGAACATTCGAACTTCTATAATTATACTGCAAACTTTTCACATTATCGCCGAAAACGCTCTTAGCCTCTGTAAATGATTTAATATCAGCATTTCTAAATCTATAAATCGACTGCTTTCTATCGCCGACAATAAATAATCTTTTATTATTTCTCTTAATATAGTCGATATCAAGCTCTTTTTTATTGGATATAAGAAGGCTTATAAATGAAAATTGCAAACTATTTGTGTCTTGAGCCTCATCCAAAATTAATGCGTCAATGCCATCGCGAATAAAATGCGATATTTCAGGATTTTCCAAAGCATCTGAAGCCTTAATAACTATGTCGTCATAGGAATAAATGCCCATAGACTTTTTCACATCCGATATTTTGTTGTAGCTAAGAGTTATAAAATCTCTTAAAGTTTCTAAATCATTCTTGTAGAATATTTTTTTTATATTTTCTTCTATACCACTCAAAATATCTTTAAGGTTATTAAATGAAGTAACAAAATTTTCAGGTTTTTTTAATACTCCACTTTTCAAATTCTTAAGACTACAAAAAGATGAAAAAAAGTTATGAAACATGCTCTTTTCAATTTTAGAAATAGAATTTATTTTTAATACTTCAGACAAAATATTATTAAATTTTTTGGTGGCATTAATTATTTTTTCTATTGTCTTTTTATCTTCACTGCAAAAAATAATATCTTTTATATAAATATCTAATGATGATAAAATGTGAATTATTTCTTCTTCAGTTTGACTAGGCTTGATGATCAAATTGATTTTACTCTCAAAATTTTCTATAGATTTAAGCCTCGGATTTATATTATTTATAAAACCAATTAAATTTTCAACAAATTCGTTTTTACTTTCGTTGAGATATAAATTATAATTTGAATAAATTTCTTTCCCCAAGTCAGTTTTCTCGAGTAATGATTCAATCGCCATATTTAGAATTTCTGCCATATCATCTTCTTCAGACAAAATAGAGACTTTGGCTGGCAAATGTAGCGAAAGCGCATGCTCCTTTGTGATAGATGAAGCTAGCGAGTCGATAGTAGAAATGCGGGCATTAACTATTAAATCATTATAAACGTACGACCAATATTTTTTTGACTCATCAGAAGACGCGTCTGAAATGTTGTTTCGCACACGAGCACGAATACGTGAAAGCATTTCATTAGCTGCCGCCTTTGTAAATGTGATAACTACAATATTATATACTTTTATTTTTCGCTCTAAAAGACTTATATAAGCCTCTACAAGCGTAGTCGTTTTGCCAGTGCCAGCTGACGCATTAACAAAAGCGACATTTTCATTTATAAATGTACTTATTATATCTTTTTGTGCTATGTTTAGTTTCATTATATACCACTTAAAATTTATTTCTCTCTTTCAGGCACAATATATATCAATGGGACAGTGAAAATTGATACAGCATATTTTACCATAAAATTAAAAATAAATATATCTATAATTACTGGTATTTCCAAAACTCCTAAAAATGCGATGGCAACAAAAATTAAAGTGTCAATTGGAATACTAACAGCATTGCTAATTAAAACTCTAAGCCATTGAAATTTTTTAGTTATTTTTGTAACAAATATATGATAAACTTGTGTATCGGTAAGCTCTGAAATAGTTCCAGCCACAATTGAAGCCAAAGATATTCTTAAAATAGGGCTTAAAACATTGCTAAAATCTTTATTAAAATTCCAAGTAGAATCCGCTGGTAAAGCAGCTATAAAATAAAAGAAAAGCGGGGTAAATATATTAATAATAGCACTTATAAAAATAAGATTTAAAGTAGTTTTTTTACCGAATTTTTTATGGACTAAATCTCGCAATGTAAATGCAAGCGGATATAAAAAAGTACCTCCATCAACTGCTAAATTAAATACAAATGCAATCTTTGAGCTAGCTATATTAGAAAGAACTTGAACTAAAACGTAAAAAACTATGATAAAAAGTGTAAGAAAATTAATATCTAATTTATTTATTTTTGAACTCATAATTATTGAAACACTCCTAAAAAAAATTTAAATAAAAAAAGACAGAAAACATTTTTAAATAAATAAAAACATTATCTGTCCATAATTGTTTAACCAAAAATAATTTTAAATAAGCAAACTGCTTAAATCAAATTTATATACGTCAACTAGTACACTCATTCATTTTTGCTTCTACATAGTTCCAATCCACTAGATTGTTGATGAACGTAGTAAGGAAATCAGGTCTCTTATTTCTATAGTCTATATAATATGCATGTTCCCATACATCGCAAACTAAAAGTCCTCTAACGCCATCTACTAATGGATTACCTGCATTAGCATATTTTCTAATTTCAAGTTTTCCTTCGTTAGCAACCAACCAAACCCAACCTGAACCGAACTGAGTTTTACCAGCATTAATAAATTCTTCTTTAAATTTATCTAAAGAACCAAAGCTCGCATTAATCTTTGCTAATAAAGCTTCAGGTACAGTAGGATTTTCATTTTTCTTTAGAACTTGAAAAAACTCGTTATGGTTATAAACCTGACCAGCATTATTGAATAAACCTTGCCACTCTGGCTTAGAACTCGCCAAAACAACAATCTCGTCTAAGGTCTTATCTTGTAACGACTTTTCTTTTTCAACAAAATCATTTACAAAAGTTACATAAGCATTTAAATGTTTCCCATGATGGAAATCTAAAGTCTCTGCTGACATATACGGTTCTAAGTCCTTAGCAGAATACGGCAATTTAATAAGATCAAACATAAATCACACTCCTAAAACATGAATTTTTAAATATTATAAAATATTTCTTTCTTCTATAAAACAGTATATAGTTAGTTTGCTACCTGTTCTTCAGCAGCAGCGGCATTATTATCAGTAGTTGTTGCCTCTGTTGTTTCTGCTGCAGTTGAGTCATTTTTATAAACTTCTCTTACAGGTTTACTTAATACTTCTTTTTCAGTATCCGCATAAATAATTCCAAGTTTGTCGAAATATTGAGAATATGTATTCTTGAAACGTGCTGTATCAGTATAAATCATAGAACTATACTCGTTTATTAAAAGATTATATTTAATCTCTCTTTGAGCTTCGTCTTCAGTTTCTAATGTTACAATATCCCATAAAGAATCAAAAACTTTGTTGTAATAGTACATTTTGAAAAATATTGCACTTTGATTCTCTGCCAAAATATTATTAATTCCAGCGATATAACTATTAACAATCAATAATTCAGCCTTATCTTCAGTCAAATCATTATCTGTAATAAATGTCAAATACTTATCTGCTAACTTCAAGTTTCCAGCATACATCTGAAACAAACCAGCATAAAGATTTAATTCATAAGACATTCTTTTAAGTTCATTTGTTTTTCCAACCAGAGGAGCAAAAAGCTCTAATGAATTGTAAAGAGTAAAACCATTATTAACAACGGCTAAAGCTAAAGCAACATTATTGTCAGAAGCTAAAGGGCCAGATATAATTTTATAAAAACTTGTGTTATTAAATGTATAACTATTTGTATCCATAAAATTTTTATTTGTATATTCAGCAACTATCTCATTAACTTTATACTCAACTCTGAACATATAGTCATTTTCTAAAGAATTAATTATAGAAGCAAGTTGCTCAAAATCTTTATCGATATTATCTGACTTTAGTCCACGTAAGACATTAAAAGTCGGCGCATAAGGAGTCAAAGAATTGAGTATTTCAGCACCCTGATTCTCATTAGTTCCCGCATCTGTTTGCGGCGTAGCAACCTCACCAGCAGTAGTTTGAGCTGCTTCATCTTGTGCATAAACAGCACTTAGCGAAAGCGTAAAAATAACCAACATAAAAAATAACTTTTTCATTCAGATCTCCTATTTAAGATACTTATTAAAAAACATATAAATGTCTGTAACAACCTTACGTAAAACAATTTTCTCTTGTGAATTAGTAGTAGAAAGAGTTCTTATGCTCTGGTCTAAATCATCTATAAACCAAGCAAGCGACTCATCACTCATATTAAAAGGTATGATATCATAACAGCTATCGTCTTCAACCTTTTTTATATATCTAGTTCTAAGACATTCTGAGAATATAATACAAAGTCGTTTTATAACATCAACTCCATCATAAGTTCCATCACATAGCGACGTCATTATGTTAGCTAATTTAGAGTTATTATTTTCTCTAATAGCATTTAAAAGTGAAGTTAAAACATCATCTAATTTATACCCTGAACTCGAGTTTTTGTCAAGTATAAATTTCAATGCATTACTTATACTACCCTCCGAATAACCAACTCCAAAAGCCGCATCTTCTTCGCTAAACATAAACCTTCTAACTAAAATAGATGTCAATGTTTTTTCAGTTAATGCATCAAACTTTATATCCATAACTCTTGAAAGCAGAGGTTTAATTATTTTATCCTGATTAGAAGTTAGTAAAATAAATATATTATTATCTGTTGGTTCTTCTAATGTGTGCAAAAATATATTAGGCGAACGTCCATCCATCAAGTCAAGCCCTTCAATTATTATAACTCTTTTACGACCTTGAGATGGTTTGCGATATGTGCGTTCGATTATGTCCCGAACTGTGTCGAGAGGTATTACTGTGTGAATAATATTATAATAAAGTTTTTGTAAGGCATCGAAAAATCCACCTTCAATAGAAATCTTTTTTCTACTGCCACCCCTACTTTTTATGAGTGCCAAAGCCTCTTTCGACTTAATTGAAAAGATATCTTCTATATTAGACGCATTATCAATACTAAGTTCATTCAATGTAAAATTTACAGCCAAATAATAAGGCTCAATATATTGATCCCGTGATGACTCTTTTTTAGAACCCAACATAAATTCTTGAGGTTCAGAACTTGGATAATTATCATAAGCACCAAATAATCCCGACTCTAGTTTATATAAAATTGACCGAGTCGAATTATAAAATTCTTTAAACAAACGTGGTGAATTATTTTTAATAAATTGATTATAATATATGAAAGCATTAATATGGCGTTTATCAGTTGTGGCAACTATTACATCAGGATGTTTGTATGCATCAATACTTTTACAACTTGGACATTCATCGCAATAAGTGCCATCATTTTTATCACATAACATAGCCTTAGAAAAATTTAAAGCACTCTCAAATTTTCCCACCCCATCAGGGCCAGAAAAAAGATAAGCATGATGAAGCCTGCCACTCTTATATATGCCCGACATAATTTTAAGTGCCGTAGACTGCCCAATTATTTTAGCCAAACTATAATCCTTATAAAAACTCTAGCTATAAATTCTAAAATCAAGCTCAGGAAAAATATCATCTCTATATTCAATTTTAGAAAGCCAATCCTCATCCACATCCCTATTTTTTATAGCAAAGTAAAGATCTGTAAATCTTGTAATATAAAGTTTTGTAACATTACAAGCATATTCAACCATAGTGCCTGTTGTCATAATAAAAGCCCAGTCGCTACTTTGTGCGAGTAAAAGCTCTCTTGCTGCTTGGTTTAATGCACGTTCATAAAGACCCGTTTCATTATAATAGTCGCTAGCAAGTTCTATCATTCTTTCAGATGCTTTATGCAAATGACGATATATCCACGCATTCTCGGGACTAAGCCAAACCTCACCATAACCAGAAGCACCCCAACTAGACATCGAAGGCATTGACACTTGATTATTAGGAAACTTTTCTAAATATTCCTTAGGCGTTATAGGCTCAACAACATCTTGATCATAATGCATTTTTCTAAATAAATACTCTATAAAAATTGGGCCTTCATACCACCAATGTCCATAAAGCTCCGCATCATAAGGCGAAACAACTATAGGCGGTCTGTCCATAACTGAAGCCAAATGAGTTATTTGTTCTTCACGACTACGCAAAAAATCAGCCGAATGTTCACCTGCCGCATCATAGCCCCAGTCAACATTATAAGGCTCTTTATGTCCAGTTTTATCTGTTATTCTATAATATTTTATTCCAGTATTTTTACGTAAACCATTGCTTTGAATATAATCTTTAATATAGTCAAAGTCTAAATCATATCCAATATCTCTATAAAATTCTCTATATCTAAAGTCACCGGGATATCCTACTTCAGCCGACCAAACACTTCTCGAACTCTCAATATCACGACCAAAAGCAGCAACCTGATTTTCTTCGCTACAATACAGTGGAGCATAAACTCCATATTGAGGTGCTTTTTCAGCATTCATTATTCCATGTGTATCTACAAAGAAATATTTAATTCCATTATTTGCTAAATGTTTTTCGACACCTGGGAAAAATCCACATTCGGCAAGCCAAATCCCTGTCGGACGTCTGCCTAAATGTTTTTCATGGCTGATTACTGCCATTTTTAATTGTGCTTCGATAGTTTTAGGATAGTCCTGCATAAATGGGAAAAACCCATGAGTTGCCCCACAAGTTATTATCTCGAGAACTCCCTTTTCAAGGAAATGTCTAAAACCATTGAGTAGATTTTTTTTGTATTTATTTACGAAAACATCTTTTGTATGATAAAATTTATCTCTATAATTGCAAGCAGTATAATGAAAAGATGGATCATTCTCTGTTCTTTTACACTCTTTTTCAGACAACCTTATAAGTTTATCAATATAATTAAGGTATCTATCTTGCAAAAGCTCATTCGCAAGCATATTCATGAGAGGAGGCGTAATGCTCATCGTTATTTTAAAGTACACCCCATCATCTGATAGCCTTTCGAATACATCAAGTAGCGGAATATAAGTTTCCGTTATAGCTTCATAAAGCCAATCTTCTTCTAAAAATTCTTTGTATTCTGGATGACGAACATATGGAAGGTGAGCATGTAGAACTAGAGCTAAATAACCTTTTGACATAAAAAATCCTATTATATTAAAGTATTAAAAAATAAATATTATACGATGTCTGTCAGAATTATACATTAAAAAAATTTAAATAGCTAGCAACTAACCTCTTTTAACAAACAATCTTCGCATATTCCAGATAATAGAACATCGCAAGAGTCGATCTTAAAATGATGTTTTTTTTCAAGACCGTCATTAATATTATAATCATAGTCCATAAAGACATCTAAAAGACTGCCACATTCTTTGCATTGAAAGTGATGATGATCTTCAAGCACAATATCAAATCGAACAGCATTGTCATTTGCCGATATTTTTCTTATTTCATTAGTTTCAGAAAGCATATTTAAATTTCTATATACTGTACCTAAACTAATAGACGGGAACTTAGGCTTAATATAGCTATAAACCTCTTCCGATGTAGGGTGATTTCTAAGGTCTTTAACTGCACTAAGTACTACCTGTCTTTGTATTGTGTTTCTCGTAGCCATATTTTCTCCTAAGTTATCAACTAGCCTATATCTCTAATTGATAATAAATAACAATTAATAATCTAAACTTAGTACGAATTTATATTAAAACAAATTAATGTCAAGATAGTTTATTAATAAAAATTATTTATAACGTCTATTACAAAAATAACTTCATTATTGTCGAATGATTTCGTCATGATTAGTTTATATTTCGTAATGTTATATGTAATAATGTTAGCGATTATATTCCCATCAACACCTTCAATTTTTTCGATGCTCGCAGGAATATTATGAGCTTTTGCGGAATTCACTATATTATCTATAAAAACATTAATAGAAGTTATATCACTTGAAGGCACTCTCATTTTTAATGTTATTTGTTCTATCGAATTATTTCTAGGAAAAACTACAATATCAGAATCATAATTTAATACTCTTACAACTTTTCTTAAAATGGAATTATCTATACTGTTTTCATCCACTCCAAAAATAGTCGCTAAGTTTGTATAAGAACTATTTAAATTAATACCCGCTATAGATTTAATTTTATATGAATCATAGACCAAAATATTGGAAGCATCATAAGAAAACTCATTAGATAAATGGCTCTCTTCTTTAACTATTACAGTTTCTTTTGTAGTAGTATTTGTAATATTTGCTATAAAAACAATTAAAATCAAAACAAAAATAATCAATACAAATTTAAGTATACCCATATTTATAACTCGATATAATCATATTCAAATATACTACCATCTCGGCAACATAAAGAATACATATTATCTTTAGATTTTTTTTCTATAGGCAAAGCACAACCTTGACATAACCCTATAGCGCAAGACATCATCGCTTCAAAAGAAAAATATCCTTTAATACCATAATTATCCATGGCATTTCTAAGTCCTTTAAGCATAGGAAGTGGACCACAAGCATATATTATTGCTTTTTTATCACTTTCCATTATTTTATCTTTTTTTAATATATCTTCTAAAAGCATCACAACATTTCCATTAAAACCAACCGAACCATCATCTGTAGCAATATGTAAATTCGATACATTTTTTAATTCATCTTTCATATAAAGACTATCCGAATTACTACCACCTAAAAGAACATAAGTCTTTTCTTTATTATTTATTGACTTAGCAAAATAATGAATAGGAGGCACACCAACTCCACCAGCAATTAATATAGGAATAGTATTATCATTATAAATAAAAGAATTACCTAAAGGTGCCATTATATTTATGCTATCTTTTGCTTTCAACTTAGAAAGCTCAGCCGTTGATGCACCCACAACCCTGAATAAAAAACGAACCAAGCCAGTATCTTTACAAGCATCTAAAATAGCAAATGGACGTCTAAACATTTTACTTTCAAGCCCAATACTAATAAACATGCCAGCACTTGAGGCCAAGGCTATATCTTTGTCTATGAACTCAATTATAAAAGCATCGATGGCTTCTTTTGTTATTTTTTGAATAGTAACTAATCTAGAATATTTCATAATTAACATTGATTATATAATATTATTTTGTAATAGTAAATAAAAATAAATCGAAATGTGCTTTCAAAATATGTGAAGGATTAGTAACACTTATTGTATTCAACCTTGAAAGTTCTGAAATCACAAATGAAATCTCTTTTAATGAAAATTTATTAATATATCTTTTTTTTAGTGATATCGCATTATAATTCTGATTAATAATTTTAGCCATATCATTTATAGAAGTTTGTGGAGGAAAAATCTTTAAGAAGTATAAAATAATAAAACTATGTAAAATTAAATTTAAAGTACTCACAGGGTCTTCTTTAAGATGCGACATAATTGAAAAACATTTTTTTCTATCTCTATCTAAAATTGCATTTATAAAGTCGAAAATATTTGCATGCTTCGATGTATATGTAAAATCTTTTATATCATCAATATTAAAAACTGGCTTATCATTATGATAGTCGCATATTTTCTGAAGCTCAGAATAAAGCGAAGTATAGTCTAAATTGACATTATCAAGCAAATAATCTAAAGCATCATTAGTTATTTTTTTAGACCTGCTACCAAGATAATAATAAATTAAAGCTGTGAAATCATTCTCTTTAGGTTTTGGAAAATGAACAAAATTTAGATTAGGTGAATTTTTTTTAGCAAAATATTTATAAATACCATCACTTTCAATCGGCGACGAAGATACTAATATTAAAAGACTAGTGTTTGAAGGCTTTATTGCATATTCAAGAAAGTCATTTTTATCCAAATAAGAATCATAATTAAATACTACAATAAGTCTTAATTTCGCCCCAAATGGAGGAGTTTCAGCATCATCTAGTGGCGACCCTGAAATTACATCATTTTTATCATAGCAAACACTGTAATTCATGTCGACATCGCCGTCATCTTCAAACATATATGACTTTATGCTAGCGATTAATGACTTCTTGAAAAGTTCTTCCTCGCCAAGTAAAACTAAAACACCAGAACTAATATCTGAATTAGAATATTTATCTTTTATTTTAGAAAAAGATTCTTCTGTTGTTATAGTTTCATAATGCATATTTTATGACAATATTTTTTTTTGTACATCAATTGGGAGTATTGCCCTTAATTCTATTTTAGTATAGTCAGAATCTCTATTACTAATTTTTTTAATTAAAGCACGCACCGACTTACCTTCTTCAAGCCTATAAGCTATTAGTGAAGATATTATCTTAGGAATGTATCCAAGTTTAACAAAGTCTCTTGTATACGCAGCAACAGCAAAGGTGTCATAAGGGTTAAAATATTCACGCACTAATTCTATAGGCTCATTTTTTCCCAAAAACTCTATAATATCTTTGCCGTCATAATATTTATATCCAGCAACAAAAAAGTCTATAGCACATTTAGAAGACACATAATCTCTATTAACTATGACTCTTCTAAAACTATCGCTTGGATCAACAATATATGTTACATGAGAATTCTTTATGCTATCTTTTGTATACAATTTTCTACCTCTACTTTTTTGCTATTTCCCACAAACAAAATTTTACTTTAATTAGAATTTTCTGTCAAGTACTATATAGAAATAATTTATAAAAACTATGTCCTACTTAAAATGTTTTTTAATATATGTCATCATTTCACTAGCATGACTAATTTCTCTCGACGAATTACCAACTCTTATATAAAATTTTTCCTCTTGCAAACCCTGCTTATTTGTAATTTTTGTATATAAAGGCTCGGTACCTTGTTTGATATTAACTATACAAACTTCTTTATCACCTTTTTTTATAAAGTCAACTCTTATTCGTTCAGAAGAAAAAGCATTCCCATAATTTGCCTCAACCACAGTCCTTAGGTGAAGCTCGAAAAAGTCATTATTTCCTTGCTTTAATGTTGAGTAGTCGTTTTCAAGACCAATTATTTCTCCATCATTATTCACACCAATTATAAGCCTGCCACCTTCGGTATTACTAAATGCTGCTATCGACTTCATTATCACGTTTTCAAGGCTTTTATTTAAAACATCTGTTGTAATATCATATCGCAAAGTGGACTTAAATTCTACATGAGTATTTTCACCCTCTTGAATTAAAAGTTTTATATCTTTATGGCTTTTTCTAATTGTATCTAAAAACTTCAAATAACGTAAAGAAAGAAAAACCATTACCATAACACTTAATAGAATAGCGAATATAAAAAATAATACTATAGGAATTCTAATTTTATTTATCAAAGCATCTTCAGGCACAACAATGCCGACTTCACTCAGATCATCTTCAATTAAAAATGTAGATTTATATCCCCAATAGCTGACACCATCCGACTTTATTTTAAGCATATTTGTGTCTTTTGAATCTATACTCTGAAATTTTTGAATAACTTTGGCATACTGCAAAGGAATATCTTGATTTAAATCACTTATAGGAAAGACTATTATATTATCTCCACTTGAAAGATAGGCATACATATCTTTAATATCTGCATCTTTCTCTTTATCATTATCATTATTTAAGACATAATTAGG
The DNA here is from genome assembly GCA_947038115.1 of uncultured Spirochaetia bacterium. Classification (GTDB taxonomy): domain Bacteria; phylum Spirochaetota; class Brachyspiria; order Brachyspirales; family Brachyspiraceae; genus CAMQVF01. The sequence goes on along the minus strand of CAMQVF010000024.1, from coordinate 7,246 downwards.
AACATTAAATTTAACATCATAAGAATAAGCAATATCCCCTTCTGATATATATACAAGCTTTATATAAAGTTCATTATTTTTAGTATAAAAAGAGTCGACAGTTAATTTGTCATAATCAATATATTCAAGTTTATCAGCTATTATTTGACGAGCCAAAACACTCTCAGACTTACTCACATCTTGAATAATATAATTATTACTGCCATCTTTCGATTTATCTATATAACAAATAAAATCATTTATTTTAATTCTAGAAGACCCTATGAATGTGTAATTTGTAAAAAAGTTCGATATTAAATCTTGATAAACAATCGGGTCATCTATAACTTTAGCAACCGATGAAGTTTGTTTCGAAAAGTAGTAAACTGGATAATATATTTTTATATACTCTTCCAACACCATAGTCCGTACATTTTGCAAAGTAGACCTAAATAAAAATCGTATAGGAAAAGGCTGTTTAACTTCAACATATAAAAAAAAGAAAGATGCGAATACGACAACCAATAAAATAATATCTCTTAATATTTTATGTTTATACTCACGCAAAAAAGCAGCTCTAATTGATCTCATGTGTCCCCACTATAAAAAAGTACTACCACCTATTTGTCGCATTATACAATAAAATGTATATTATAACAAACATGAAGACAAAAGACATGGAAAAATATAATAAATAAAAAAGAAATTATTGATTTTTGCTTACTTTTTATTTATACTCTATAGCTATGGAAAAAATGGACAAAATATACCAAGAAGTATTTGTAGAAGAAGATATTCACAAAGCTGAAAAACTAACACCAATGATGAAGCAATATAGAGATATAAAATCTCGATACGAAGATAGTATTTTATTATTTCGTATGGGTGATTTTTATGAAGTCTTTTTTGATGATGCAGTGCTCCTTTCAAATATAATAGGACTCACGCTCACAAAAAGAGCTGGCATCCCTATGGCTGGTGTTCCTCATCATTCACTAGATACCTATTTATCAAAACTTATTAAACTTAAAAAGAAAGTAGCTATTTGTGAACAAGTTGAAGACCCTAAAACAGCAAAAGGAATTGTAAAAAGAGAAGTAACCCAAGTTATAACCCCGGGTACTATTGTAGAAAATAAATATCTTGACTCAAAAACAAATAATTATTTTTTATCTTTTGTAATTTCAAAAAATGAACTTTCAGTAGCAGTTGCTGTATGTGATATATCTACTGGTGATTTTTCACTGACAAATATTGAGTCAGACAGTAAAGAAAACTTAATAGTGCAATTACTTGAAGAGATTAATAGATTTTCACCAAAAGAGATTATGACTACTGATATTATTTCAGAGCATGATATATTAAAAAAAATAAAGAAAATATACTCAAACATTTACTACAGCACAGTAGCAAATTTTACTGCCGAATATACATTCGCATATGACACATTAAAAAAGCACTTTAATACAATATCTCTAAAAGGAATAGGGCTTGAAGATAATTTGCTTGCTGTTTCATTATCAGGTTCGATGATTTATTATATCAGTGAATTATCAAAAGCATCGCTTGAGCATATAAATGCCATTCAATTATATAATAGAAAAGACACAATGAACCTTGATATATCTACTCGTGAAAACCTAGAAATATTATCAAGCATAAGAAATGATGATAGTTCTATAACTCTTTTCGACACAATCGACAGAACCATAACAAGCATGGGGTCAAGATATCTAAAACGTATAATTGTTGAACCTTTAGTTAATGTGAATGAAATAAATGATCGTCTAAATAATGTTGAATATTTTTATATAGATTATAATTTAAATAAAGACATCAGAGAAATTCTAAGCCAAATAGGTGACATTGAAAGATTATCATCGAAATTATCTCTTAAAAGAATAAATGCTAAAGAGCTTGTGCTATTAAAAAAATGCCTACTAAACTCAATTAAATGTATTACAATTCTTGCTACAAATGGATTTGAGCTTGCGAATATCGATGAAGTTGAGGACATCAGAAATGTTTTAGACTTAATCGAACAAAGTATTTTGGATGAGCCTAAAACCATGTTAAACGAAGGCGACATAATAAAAGAAACTTATAATGAAACATTAAAAAAATATAACGAAGCTCGCCGTGAAGGTCGTAATTGGATTAGTGATCTTGAAAGTAAATATAAATATGACACTGGGCTTAATAATTTAAAAATAAGATATAATAATGTAATAGGTTACTATATTGAATCTACAAGATCGAATGCAAGCTCAATTCCAAAAAATTTCATAAAAAGACAAACATTAATAAATAATGAGAGATACACAACTGAAGCTTTAATGGAATATGAGATAACTATTAACGAAGCAAATGAAAAAGGATACACTCTCGAGTTTGAAATATTTTGCAATGTGAGAGATAAAGTTAGTGAATATATTAATCCAATATTAAAAATAGCAAATATAATTGCTAAAATTGACGTCTACTCGGCACTAGGTTTTTTAGCAACTGAAAAAGATTATATAAAACCAGAAGTGAATGACAATGATATTATAGACATTAAAGAAGGCAGACATCCTGTAGTTGAACAAAATTTAGAAAACTCTGTCTTTATACCAAATGATATTTATTTAAATAAAACATCAGAACATTTATTAATTATAACAGGCCCAAACATGAGTGGAAAAAGCACATATTTAAGGCAAACTGCTTTAATTGTATTACTTGCTCAGATTGGATCATTCGTCCCTGCTTCGCATGCCATAATTGGTGTAGTCGACAGAATTTTTACTCGGGTTGGTGCAAGTGATAATATTGCTCGTGGCGAGAGTACCTTTTTAGTTGAGATGAATGAAACTGCATATATCTTAAATAATGCGACAAATAAAAGCCTTATAATTATGGATGAAATTGGACGTGGAACTTCTACCTATGATGGGCTTAGTATTGCTTGGTCTATTATCGAGCATTTAAGTAAAGACGAATTAAACAAAGCTAAAACATTATTTGCCACTCATTATCATGAATTAACTATGCTTGAAAGTATTGAAGGAATTAAAAATTATAGCGTGTCGGTTGAAGAACATAAAGATAATATTATTTTCATGAAACGTGTTGTTGAAGGGGCTGCCAAGTCGAGTTACGGAATTTACGCTGCACAAATCGCAGGCATTCCTAAATCGATAACACAAAGAGCAAAAGAGATATTAAAACAATTGGAAGAATATGGCAGTGTCGAGGTTAACAATATTGAATATAATATGCAAGATAATAAACCTAAAAGCATTCAAAATATTGAAACAGATGCAAACCTTAAACTAATAGAAGACGACATAAAAAATTTAGACATCAACTCGATAACACCAGTTGAAGCATTGAATTTAATAAGCAAGTGGAAAATATTACTATAAAAAGTCTTGATTTTTCTAAATACTAATATATACTTCGTCTGTAAGGTTTTGATGGTGGAGAATGCTTCTAATATCCTCTATTAAAATCTTACACTATATTACTCAAAAACTTGAGTTGATATATCCCCTACCTCATCAAAAAAAATTAAATTATATATTATTTGTTAGACCAAAAGATTATTTTCGTATATTATTGTAAAAGGAGTGATTTATGTTTATATTACCAAATTTGAATTTGTTTTATAACCCGATACTTGAATATTATAATTCTGTTGACATGGGTAAACATTTAGACTGCAAAAGCTATGTAATAGAAAAATTGAAATTAACTGAAGACCAAATAACTTCAGAACTTTTGAATGGATCTAGTAGACTCAATACTCGAATTTCTTGGGTTATAAACTATCTTGTTAAAGCGAGTCTTTTGGAACGTCCTAAAAGAGGATATGTAAAAATAACCGATGAAGGTAAAAAAGTTTTATTAGAAACTGCTGAATCTGGAATTGATAGAAAATATTTAAAACTAAAATATCCAGAATTCGCAAATTATATTAACAGTAAACCAACTGTAACAACGGAACAAGATGAAGAATTAGAAGAAGAGATAAACACAAAGTATGAATATAATGTCGAGGAATATTATACAGAAGTTGAAGAGGAAATTTTAGAAAGACTTTTCAAAGAAGTTGAAGATAAAAACACAATAGAAAAAGGTGACTTGCTAGAAAATATAACAAAAAAATTATTTGAAAAAATGGGCTATTATAAAGTAAGTATAACGGGAGAGTCGGGAGATGGTGGAATAGACGGATATTTCGCTATTGATAAATTTGGTTTACAAAAAATTGGCTTTCAATGTAAATGCTATAATAGAGCAACGTCTGTTGGCTCAAAAGATATAGACGCCTTCGCTGGTTCTTTAGTCAAAATGGGATTCAAAGAAGGTGTTTTTATAACAACGTCAAGATTTACAAAACAGAGTGAATATAAAAATATAACCTTAATCGATGGTCGAAAACTTGTAGAACTTATGAGAGAACATGAAATACGATGTAGAATAATTAAAAGCAATTATCAGTACGACTTGCTTTAATTAAAAATAAAAATATGATTTGACATATTCGAATTAATGTATTATAATATCAATTCGAAATATAGAATGAAATTAATATATATACACTGGAGACAATAATGTACGCTATAGTAGAAGTAAAAGGAAAACAGTATATAGTCGAAGCGGGTCAAGACATTTTAATCGAATATTTAGGTCAAAATGCTACTGAATCCCCTGAGATTAAGACTCTTTTGGTAAAAAAAGATGATGACACTATTTTAGTTGGAACACCTTATCTTGAAAATGCAAAGGTTACTTGTAAAGTAGGTGAATCTCTTAAAGGTGATAAAGTTGTAATTGGAAAACATAAAAAAAGAAAAGATTACAAAAGAAAAACTGGTCATAGACACAAGTATCATGTAATAACTATCGAGACTATAGCCGTCTAATAATGTTTTCTGAAGTTCATATCTCTTACTCTTCTGACAAAACATTGTTAAAAATGGAAGTATCAGGTCATGCTGGCGTCAAAGAAGTAGGCAGAGGTTATGAAGTTTGCATTGCTTTAAGTGCATTAACTCAAGGGTTATATAAATCTTTAAGCAAAGTAATAGGGAAAAAATATTTAAGCTATAAGCGAAAGAGTGGTTATTTATTGCTTGAATTTAATATTCAAAAAGTTAATAAATTAAGCGAAGAAGATATTAAAAACTATAAAATAATAACAAATGCATATTTAATAGCTATAAAAGATTTAAGCTATGAGTATCAAAATTTTATTAAATATGTAGAGGGAAATTAAAATGGCTCATAAAAAAGGTGGCGGTAGTTCAAGAAATGGACGTGATAGTAATGCTAAAAGATTGGGTGTGAAAGTTTACGGTGGACAAACTGTTGTCTCTGGAAATATAATTATTCGTCAGCGTGGAACTAAATTCCATCCTGGTCAAAATGTAGGTCTAGGTCGTGATCATACAATTTTCGCTATAGCTGATGGTGTAGTTAAATTCCACACTAATCGATTTGGCAAAAAAGCAATTAGCGTTATATCTAATTAATAAAAGTAAACATTATAATTAATGAAAAGTAATTTTAAGTTAACTTGTCCTATAGAAGGCGGATGTTCAGCTAAAATTCCGCCTGATTTATTAGAAAAAACCTTAGCACCCATTTTACAATATAAAACAGACTCTAATCTTATGAGCGACGTAGATATTGGCGATGATGCTGGGGTTTATAGAATATCAGACGAGTTATCCTTAATATTTACAGTAGATTTCTTTCCTCCTATTGTGGAAGATCCTTATGAATTTGGGCAAATTGCTGCCGCCAATTCTATAAGTGATATTTTTGCTATGGGTGGAAAACCTAAACTCGCATTAAATATTGTTACATTTCCTAAAGATGAACCAATTGAAATGCTTGGTCTAATACTTAAAGGTGGGCAAGATAAATCTATCGAAGCTCAAACTTTAATAGTCGGCGGACATACTATAACAGATACTATTCCAAAATATGGGCTTTCTGTCATAGGTTTCGCACATCCTGATGAAATTACTACAAATTCAGACGCAAAAGAAAATGATGTCTTAATTCTTACAAAACCAATAGGCACAGCAACATTACTTGCAGGCTTTCGACAAAATGTGTTTGCACGAAATGATATTGAAGATATTTTCACATCGATGAAAACATTAAATGACAAAGCAAGTAGTATAATGAACAAGTACAAAATAAAAGCAGCGACCGACATCACTGGTTTCGGGCTTTTAGGGCATGCACATAAAATGGCTGAGTCGAGCGGTATGACAATTGAAATAAACGCTAAAGATATTCCATTATTTGAAAATGCTTATAAATCGGTAGAGTCTGGCGTAATTCCAAATTCGTCATTTACAAATATGCGTTATGTGGGTGAGCGAGCTTGTTATTCTGATTCTCTTGATTATAATTTGAAAATGCTTGTCTGTGATGCACAAACTTCTGGTGGCATTATGATGTGTGCTAAAGAAGAGGATGTTGAAAATATTTTGGCAGACCTTTGGCGTTTAGGCATCGATTGTGCTTCTGTAATAGGAAGAGTTTCTAAAAAATCTGAACACACAATAAAAATAAATTAAAAAGTTAAGTCGAATCCAAACCCGATATATATATGATTTAATATTCCTAAGTTATTACTGTCGTTTAAATAATTATTTAATGCCCTTTTCGAATTGGGAAGTCTTAAAGCTAATAAAATAAATGGCGACCCACCAACAACTGGGTTTACAAAGAACAGACTTGTACCTCCCTTTATTGCGACAGAGTGTAAATATTCAAAGTCATAATATGTCGCTCGATAAGAAGTTGAAACAAAGAAATTATTAAAATAAAGCAAGCCCAAATTAAAATCGGCGTCAAACCCCCAAATAAACTCAAGCTCTCCACCTGCTAACCAATTAGATAAAAGCCTTTTCTTGTCAACATAGCTATCAAATTCTTCAGCACCTCTAATTCTTGAAGAACCAAATATTCTCGAAGATCCATTAAAACTTCTCATAGCCCCCACAACATAAGAACCATATAACGAAAGCCTTATCGGCGAATAACGAGTTTGAACCATAAAACTAGAATCGAATCGATACGAATTAAAATTAATAGAATAAGTCGGCGTCACATTAAGCTTTATTATATCCTCTCTAAAATGATCAAGAGAAGGCGACCTGTAACTATATGTAATTGAAAGTGCAGGAACAACCGACCAATCTTCGTATTTCAATTAAATGCCGTAGATGAAGTGTGGTTTGTCTCTGAAAATATTAATGCT
>CAMQVF010000023.1 GCA_947038115.1 uncultured Spirochaetia bacterium | reverse complement strand
CCGAGATCTACACAGGCGAAGACACTCTTTCCCTACACGACGCTCTTTCCGATCTGTTTTATTTTGTTATTTCTTTAGTCTTTAATGGCATAGTGCAGGCTGTTTTATATTTAATATTAAGCTATAAAAAACTATTAATTAAAAAATTATTATTTGAAATTAAAAAGCGGATATAGTATAATTGGTAGTACATAACATATGACTTCGATATCATCATAGAAAGGATTTATTATGGATAAAGTTACAAAAGAATATATAGAGTTGCATGCCCCTGACAGTTCGACAACAAGCAATGCAACAAAATTATCTAGCAAAGGTAGTTTTCTTAAACATTCTAAAATTGCCGATGACAGTTTGTACTTCGCAGAATGTTCTGGAAGTGGTAAAAATAATTACAAAGTTTCGGTTGACTTTATGACAGAAAATCAGCCAGTATTTCGTTGCAATTGCCCCAGTCGAAAACTTCCATGCAAACATAGCATAGGGCTTCTTTTTGATATTTTAGGTAATAAAACTTTTAAAATAGAAGATATACCTGAAGACATATTAGAAAAAAGAACCAAAGCTGTTGTAAGAGAAGAAAAAGCAAAAATTAAAAAAGAAAATCCTACAACAGATGCCCCAAAAAAAGTTAATAAAAATGCTAGATTAAAAAAAATCAAACAACAATTAGAAGGGCTAGAAATGGCAGAAAAAATTGTTGTGCAAATTTTATCTAAAGGACTTGGCACGGTGGAAGGAGACTCAATTTCTACTTACCAAAATTTAGCCAAAGAACTTGGTAACTACTATTTGCCAGGCCCACAAAATTATATTTATGAACTGATAGATGAAATTGAAGATATAAAAATAATTATTCAAGATGGTGGAACTGTAAATTACTCGAATGCTGTTAAAGTATTAGTTAAATTAAATTCCATTATAAAAAAGTCTAAACAATATTTAACTTCTCGTTTAGAAGAAGAAAATGTTGAAGATGATGATAATGAATTATTTGAGCAATTAGGTGGCGTTTGGAGACTAGACGAGTTAAAAGAAATTGGTCTTTATAAAGAAAACCCAAATATTGCTCAGCTTGCATTTACGATAGTTACATCTGAAGCTTCTAAGCAATATATCGATATAGGATTTTGGATTGATATAGAAACAGGTGTTATTAGTTCTACCTATAATTATCGACCATTTAAAGCCTTAAAATATATTAACCAAGATGATAGTCTATTTGATGTTATCATTCCAGAAACAATGGTTTATTATCCGGGTAAAGTAAATCAAAGAATACGTTGGGATAAATTCCAAACTAGAGATATAACTCAACAAGATTTTACTAAAATATTTTCTTTCGGACAAGATATCGCAACAACAATAAAATCGAGTAAAGATTATCTAAAAAACACACTATCACAAAATTATCTCCCTGTTCTTATTGCCTATACAAAAATAGGAGAGTCATCAGATGGTAGTCTTTTGTTAGAAGATGCATCAGATAGTAGCCTTAAACTCTCTACAATGAAAGGCTTCGACACTGCGATGGATAGTATTTTATTATTACCAGATAAAAATATGTATAAAGATCAAACGATATTTGGTTGTATTTTTTATGATGAAATAGAAAAATCATTTAAGTTGCATCCATTTAGTATTGTGTCTGAAAACAATATTATTCGTTTATTATACTAATTAAATTAAGGATATAAATTATGTTAGAATTATTATACCTCCTAAAAGAGAGACTCGAATATTGTTCTGTTGCTGGAATAAGTCTTATTTCGCAGGATTTCAAACTAAAAAAAATTATCAATGATATAGAAGAGATTAATCAAAAATCACCTATATTAGAAAAAATTTATAATGCTTCGACAATGCTCCTACAAGAAGGAGATAAATGTATTGCAGTTATGGATTTACTTGCACTCATTAATGCTGTGCTTATAACTCAAGGAAAAACAGCAAACAAAGAGATGTTGAGAGATATAAAAAGTGTTGAAGGTAATTATAAAAGAATATCTTCTAAAACATTATCAAGACTTTATAAAGCAACACATGAAACTGGCGGTGGACGTTTAGAAATAATAAATGAAACTCTTAAAGATAAAGAAATAGCTAGCGATTTTAGAGTTCTTGCTTTGTTAATTTACGCCTTAGGTGATAAATACTCTGAAATTCCAGAGGCTATTGTTACAAATCTTATAAAACAAAATGCTGACATAATTCCCCTATTAAAAAATAATTTTGATTATAATGAAAAAAGAACAAGCCACTATAAACTCAAAATAATAAGTTCTATTGCTAAAGAAAAAGAGAATGATTTTTATTTAGATATTCTTTCCCATGAAATTGATGATAAGTTAAAAATGGAAGCTTTACATGCTTTAAGATATGATTTAGCTAATGTCAATGAATTAGTGGATATATATGCTACAGATGAAAAGTCTGATCTGTTAAACCAAATAGTTTGGTCTCTCACTTTTATGGGGGACAATAGCGGTGAAAATTATATTAATCTATTAGCGAGTAAAATAGGAAATAATAAAAAGAAAATATATTCAGATGTAGGACTTTTAGGGGATTCTGAAGAAATATTAACTGTCATGTTGGATGACTTAGAAAAACAAATTGCAGCTAATAATTTTACGGTTGATAACAAAACTACAAAAAAAATTATCGATTCTATCGCTTACACCTTGAATAAACAAAGTGACCGTTTATATGATTTTTATGTAACATGTCTCAATTCTTCGGAAAAGTTTTTTCAAGATAAAGACATGCCCCAATTTGCAAACTATTTTTATATGATGGTCGACATAATAGCTGACCATGTCATGCTTAAAAATAATGACATGACTGAAAAATTTGTGACTCGTTTAGAAGCAGAGTTTGGCGATAAAGTGTTGCCTTTAAGGTTTACACTCGACTTGCTTAATAAAGATAGCGATTATGTTTATACAACATATCATAAATATATTGATGCTTCAAATAAAAAAACAGAGTATAAATTATCAACAGGAATAATGGCTGTTTTTACTCGTATAATTTTCGACCTAAAAGAACAAAAGCATAGAGTTTATGTATTAAATAATAATTACAGTTTACCTATATATCTAAAAGAAAACTTAGATGATAGATGGTATAAAGATATTCTTGATAGCAATGTTGAAATGTATAAATATTTCTTAAAAAAAGGTGCAAAGAATCAATATATTTATGATTATAACTATATTTACAATTCTCTTTATCAAAATTATTATCGTGATCGTGATATTTTTATTAGATTGTTAAAAATGATTAATTGTAAAACGAAGAATACATTAAACATCAGCTTGATATATCTATTTGATAATTCCATTCAAACAAAATTAAGTCAAACAGTAAGCTATTATGGATTAGAAAATTATCTAGATTATATATCAAAAGATACTGACAATATGCTATTAAACTTAATCAACAAAATATATAGTACTGATAAAGTATTTATTGAGTATCATAATGAAAGTAAGGATATTTTTGAAGTATATAATAGACCTTATGAAGAAGAAAGAGCAATAGTAAAACTCTTAATTTCTAAATTAAAAGAAGAGATAAAATAGTAAATATAGCTTAAAAAATTAAATGAAATAGATTAGTATTATAAAAAATATATAGAAGGAAAGTAATTATGAGTAATGATGTTCAACGTCAAAGTGCTGAAGTAATATTTAAAGAAGAAATTGAAGCGTTAATCGCAAATGAAAAAGACCCCATTCCTACTGGTTGGCAAATGTCACCTCGTTCTGTTTTTAAATATATTGTTGGTGGCAAGGCTGGTAAAACAACAATCACCCCAAAATATATTGGAGCTAATCGCTTAGTGGAAATTGCTATCTCAACTTTGGTAACTGACCGTTCTTTATTACTCATCGGTGAGCCTGGTACTGCAAAGTCATGGCTTTCTGAACATTTAACAGCTGCAATCAATGGCGACTCCACAAAAGTTATTCAAGGAACAGCAGGAACTACAGAAGAGAGTATTCGCTATTCTTGGAATTATGCACTTTTAATTGCGAAAGGTCCTTCTATGGATGCTCTCATTAAAAGCCCTATTTATAATGCTATGGAAAGTGGAACTATTGCTCGAGTTGAAGAGATTTCTCGTTGTGCTTCCGAAGTGCAAGACGCTCTTATTTCTATTCTGTCTGAAAAAAGATTAGCTATTCCTGAAATTTCTAATGATGTCCCTGCCAAAAAAGGTTTCTCTGTTATTGCCACAGCAAATACTCGAGACAAAGGTGTTAATGATATGTCTTCTGCTTTAAAGAGAAGATTTAATATCGTAGTGCTTCCAACTCCAGCGACATTAGAACATGAAATAGAAATTGTAAAAACACGTATCGAGCAATTAGCAAGCAATCTTGACTTGAATGCTGCTTTGCCTGATGAAAATGCAATAGAATCTATTTGTACAATATTTAGAGAATTAAGAGACGGTGTCACATTAGACAAAAAACAAAAAGTCAAAACAACAAATGGCGTTCTTTCTACTGCAGAAGCTATATCATTATTAGCGAATAGCATGGCATTGGCTGGCGGATTTGGAAATGGAAAAGTTACAAGCTGTGATTTGGCTTCAGCTTTACAAGGTGCAATTGTCAAAGATGAAGATAAAGACAGTGGAATATGGAAAGAATATTTAGAAAACATTATGAAAAAACGTGGCGGAGATTGGAATGAATTATATCACGAATGTTCTAAATTAAATAAAAAATAATTCTATAAGAGAGTAAATTGGAATGACTGATATTTTAAGCGACTATTATGATTTTTATATAAAGTATTCTTTAGAATATCTTAGTAAAGCACAAAAAAAGCAAAGACATATCGATCTTATGGAATGGCAAAAAAAAGAATATAATGAGATTCCAAAATTAGATGAGATTATAGATTTTATAAAAGACAAAGAATATCTTAAAACTGATGTTGTATTTTTGAAAAACACTTTAATAAAACTAGTTATAGAAGATATAAAAAATAATAATTTAGATTCTTTAAAATATTCGTTTGAAAATATATATCCTATATCTTTAATTTGCGATGGAACAAATTATTCTTATACTGAGATAGAACTAGCAGATATGATTCTTGCGAAAGATCATAAAAATAAAGATGCTTTAGAATATAAATATAACTCACTATTAAGATATATATCAAATTCTATTCATGAGCTCCCTTATATGGTACTTTGGTCTATGGATGGAGCAAGTCTTGAAGAATTGGAACAAATGAAAAAAGACTTAGATACTTTTAAAGATTTATCTAAAAAATTAGGAAAAAATAACGATGATGACAGTTTTGTTGATTTTTGCTTTGTGATTTATAATGCATATGGTGATTATTTGGTAAATCAAAAATTATATAAAAGTTTTGTTGAGTATTTAGAAAAGAATGAAATTCCATATGAATAGATATAATTTATACATCAAATTCTATTTATTGACATAACCAATGTGTCGTACTATAATTAGAAGATAAGAACTATAGGCTCAAAGGAGAATATTATGGAAAATTTAAAAAGAAGAATAGACCTTTTAGGCGGAACATACAACAAAGATTGCACTTCAATATCTGAGATTTTACAATCTTTGTCATTTGATAAAAGTGTATTACTAAATTTAATTGCACTTGAGCTTTTTGTTGATGCTTTTGTTGATGAATTCTACGATGAATTTTTAGAAATGGATACTATTCCAAGTTATGATACAATAGAAACAAGAGCTAGGATGGAAGTATGGTCTAAAAAATTTACTCCTTTAACAGAGGGTACAGATGACTATGAAGAGTGGAATAACGATATAGATGGTGATAGCATCAAAGAGTATTTTGGTGAAGAAGGCTTGGGTTTTTTAATAATAGGACAAGCAGGTGGTTTTCCAGATCATTTTTTTGTTAAATTAAATGATGAAAGTGCTGATCCTATGGTTTATGGAACAGACCATGAGGGGTGGTTTCAAGAGATAGAAGAAATATGTACTGTTAGTGAATTTTTTAACTCTATTTTAACTGAAGAAGAATATTTAGTTGAAATGGAAAATTTAAAAAAAGAGTTAGAAGATGAAGATGCCCATTGAAAACATTTGTTCAAAAATATTTAATGTAGAAATTACGCCACCTGATAGTACTAATATAGAGAGAGATTTTAAGATTAAATGAACGTAAAAATATTAAAGAGTGGCTTTAAGAAGTAGCAGAGTAATTTATTATTTTTATATATATTTAAAATAAATGCTCATTGTTTTGAATGTTTAAATTAAATTAGGCGGTGCAAATATTATGCCAACATATCTTGGAGTAAGACATTTATCTCCCAATGGTGCATGGAATATTATCAAAAAATTAGAAGAGATTAAACCAAAGATTGTCCTAATTGAAGGGCCTTCCGACTTTACATATCTAATTAAAGAATTTGACAACAAAGAAGTTTGCCCTCCCGTTGCCATTCTAGCTTATACGACAGTGCAACCTATAAAAAGTATTATCTATCCTTTTGCAGAATATAGCCCCGAGTATCAAGGGATTAAATGGTGCAATAATAATAATGTAGCATGCCGATTTATTGATCTTCCTAGTAGTATTAATTTAGGTATTTATCTGGCTGAAGAATTGAAAGACAAAGAAGAAGACTCTAATAATGAAGATAATGATACTGAAGAGGCAAATGAAAACTCTCAAGATGAAAATGAACAAAGTGTTATGGGTGATATTTATAAGCGATTAGATAAACTTGCTGGTTTTGGTGGCCATGAAAATTTCTGGGAGTCGACTATTGAGCATGCCGAAAAAAATTATTTTGAAGCAGTAAACGAATATGGGTCTCAGTTGCGTAAAATTACATTAGAGAATGAGGAAGATTCGCCTAAAAACAAAATGCGAGAATCTTACATGAAATGGCAAATAGATATCGCAATTGAAGAAGGCTACTCTACAGATGAAATTGTCGTGATTGCTGGAGCTTATCATATTGACGGGCTTAAAAATACTGCCATAAGTATGACAAAAGAAGAATTTGATTCAATACATAAAGCAGAAAATAAAATTACACTAATGCCTTATTCCTATTTCAAATTATCAAGCCAATCAGGATATGGGGCTGGAAATAAAGCACCGTCTTATTATCATATGATATGGGATAAAGTTCAAGAAAACAAAATAGAAGAAATCTCTTATCGATATTTGTCTCATCTAGCGACAGAACAAAGAAAGCTTGGTAATTATGCTTCATCAGCACAAATTATTGATGCCGTGCAATTAGCGAAAGGGCTTGCATCAATAGCTAAACGTCCCTACCCTACATTACAAGATTTGCGAGATTCGGCAATTACTTGTTTTGCAGAAGGTGATTTGAATCATTTAGCAAAAGCTATTACACTAACAGAAATTGGAACAACCATAGGTAAACTTCCAAAAGGAGTTAGTAAAACTGCAATACAAGAAGATTTCCAACATTATATTAATAATTTAAAATTAGAGAAATATGTTTCTGTAGTCAATCAAGAACTTCGTTTAGACTTGCGAGAAAACCTCCGTGTGAAGTCAGAAACTCTTGCATACTTAGATTTAGAACGTTCGTTCTTTTTTCATAGACTTAGAGTGCTTGAAGTTCATTTTGTAGGATTAATGTCTGAAAAACAAGATAATGCAACATGGTCAGAGCGTTGGAATATTCAATGGACAACAGAGGTTGAAATTGAACTTGTAGAGGCTTCTTTACAAGGTGACTCAATTACAACAGCAGTAGAATATTTTATGTCTAGTGGAATAGAAGAAAATGATTCTATCGAAAACATTACTCTAAGTATTAAAGATTGTTTTTTATGCGGAATGCCAAAAGTATTAGGACGCTTTGTCGCCATTTTACAATCAACTGCCGTGGACACTATTGATATTTTTAGTATTGGGAAATGTCTTGATAATTTATCGACCATTATTAATTTTGGAGATATTAGAAAAATCGACGCCACAGGCTTGCATGGAATTTTAGAACAGCTATATTTAAGATCTGTTTTACTAGTTATTGATAGTGCCAAGTGTGATGATTCTGTAGTTACAGATATGATTTTTACTCTTAATGCGATTAATGATGTGAGTATAAATTTTTCATTTATTAATGCATCCCTTTGGATTGAAGTGCTTGAGGAAATGTCAGAGAACTTGAGCATCAATGCATTTTTGTCAGGATACGCCACTAGTATTTTACTAGAAAAAGGAATTATTAAACATGATGAGATAGACCAAATTATTGAATTTAGACTTTCACCGGGAATGGATGTGGCAGTTACTGCTAATTGGTTTGAAGGTTTATGTATGAAAAATAGATACTCTCTTATTTTGAATTTGAAAATTTGGGAAAAGATAGATACATATCTTAACTCATTACAAGAAGAAGATTTTGTCCGAGTCTTGGTGTTTTTACGCCGAGCTTTTACACGTTTTAATTCCGCTGAAAAAGATTCTATTGCTGAAAATTTACAAGAATTATGGGGTATTTCTAATGTAAGTGCATTTGTTAATAGTGACCTTAATGCAGAAGAAATGGAAAAGCTAAAAGAAATAGACGATTTTGATTTTGATGATGTTTAGTAGGAAAATATAAATATGAAAGATATAGAAAAACTAAAAAGATGGCGTTTAATTTTGGGTAAAGAAAGTGAGGCTGCCTTTGCTTCAATGAATGAAAATTCTCCAATTCCATTATCAGAAAAAGATAATGCTATGGATCAAGCCTTAGAGGAAATTTATAGTAGTAAACGTTTTGGTGATATTGGAAATAGCGGAACTGGTGCATCTATGCCTAAAGCTTCTAAGTGGATGGGTGATGTGCGTTCTTTGTTTGATAAAGATATTGTGAAAATTATTCAACAAGATGCCATCGAGAGATGTGGGCTTAAACAATTATTACTTGAGCCAGAAGTTATCGAAGAAATGGAGCCTAATATTGAACTTGCTTCGACAATTTTAGCAATTAGAAGTCAAGTGCCAGAGAAGTCTAAAGAAAGTGTGAGAATGTTTATTCGTAAATTGGTTGAGCAGATTAATAAAATGTTAGAAAATGATATTAAACGTGTTATTACAGCGTCAATAAATAAACTTGAGCATTCTCCAATTCCATCAGCAAGTGCTATTGATTTCAAATATACTATAAATAAAAATTTGAAAAACTATAACAAAGAGCTTAATACTATTATTCCTGATAGAGTATTTTTCTTTGATAGGGTTGCGACATCTGACTCGAAAAAATGGACGATAATTTTAGATGTTGATAGAAGTGGATCTATGGGTGAATCTGTAATTTATTGTTCGGTACTAAGTTGTATACTAGCAAGCATCTCTGCGATAAAAACTAAAATAGTAGTTTTCGATGATGAAGTTGTCGATTTAACTGAACAATGTAGCGACCCTGTAGACTTGCTTTATGGTTTTGAATTGGGCGGTGGTACAGATATTAATAAGTCTGTAAAATATTGCCAAACATTAGTTGAAAACCCCAGTAAAACAATGATGTTTATGGTTACAGATTTATACGAAATGGGGAATGCTGGTAAATTGCTTAGTCGTTTAAGAGACTTAAAAGATAGTGGGGTAACTGTTGTCTGCTTGCTTGCTATCACTAATTCAGGAAAACCAAGTTATGATATTAATTTGGCACAGAAAATTTCGAATATTGGAATACCATGTTTCGCTTCTTCCCCACAAAAACTTCCTCTATTATTAGATTGTATTCTTCATCATAGAGATTTGAGTATTCTCGAAAAAAGTGAATAATAATTTGAAAGGAATTAATTATGAATAATCAAAAAAATATGGTAGATATTATAGAAGAAAATGAACAAAATTTTAAATACAAAAAAGATGTCAAACCAATTATTGATTATGATATTCTTGAAAAAATAGATATAAGAGTGGGTACTATTAAAGAAGTTAGTGATGTAGAAAATTCAGATAAATTAGTTAAGCTATTAGTTGATTTTGGGGAATTTCAAAGAATAATACTTGTAGGTATGAAAAAAGAAAGAGAAAATCCAAAAGAAATTGAAGGTAAACAAGCTTTATTTGTTGTAAACTTAGCACCTAAAAAAATGGCAGGAGTTATGTCTGAAGGAATGTTGTTTGATATTGGGTATGAAAATGGAATTATTCCAGTATTAGCACAGCCTGAAAAAGAAGTTCCTAATGGTACTTGTGTTGGATAATTAATAATGAAAAACGATTTAATTCTAAATTTAAATAAACTACACACTACCGAAATGGGTGTTGATAGAATTAAGAAAAATCTTAATATCACTGTAGATGATGTTGTTAAATGGTGCTATGAAAAAATAAAAAGTAATGATGCTATAATTGAACGCAAAGGCAAAAATTGGTATGTTTTAATTGAGCATTATAAAATAACAATAAATGCTCATAGTTACACAATCATAACTGCACATGTAAATAAATAATAAAAAAAGAACCACTAAAGTAAACTTCGGTGGCTCTCTATTTTATTCAAACTTGAAATAAATATTATTATTCTTCTGTCATCTCAGCAATAGTTCTATCTACAAATTCAGAATTAATATTTAAAAAATAACATAGATTATGTAATATACCAACTTCATTATAAGAAGCCATAATCTCTTCAACAGTATTTCCTTTTAGTAACGACATTTTTATACTCCTATTTGCATATAAAATTTGTACATATTATTTTTTTTAATAATATATATAAATTCAATATACTATTTAATTTAAAATATTCAGGTAGTTATATTATAAAATATATTAAAAAACATTTTTTTTCTTAATTATAAATTATTTGCTATTTTATAATTATAGCATATATTAGTTTAAAATTTTATAACAAAGGAAAACAATATGGATTTAGATGCTATAAAAGAATCGATTGTAAAAAATGTGTATCATATAACTGCTGGTAAAAAAGAAGTTCCTATGCATGGTCATCCAAAACATGATGAAATATTCTATTGCATTAAAGGCTCAGGCTTTGGAGTATTGGAAGACAAGGAAGTAGAATTAAATGTAGGAGACGCATTTATTGTGCATGCTGGTGAAAAGCATTCACTTAAAAGCAATGGAGATCTTTATGTCAGTGCCATTCTTATTCCTGTCATAGAATAATTCTGTTTGCTAGTATATCAATCATTAATAATATAAAGATTATATTTTATTATATCGTTAATACACTTATAAAAATATTTAAGCAAATTTTTATTATACCGAAAATATTAGAAGCAAGAATTATAATAATTTCGGAGGATTACGTCTTATGATGCGTTCACTATTTTCTGGTGTATCTGGCTTACAAAACCATCAAACTCGTATGGATGTTATAGGTAACAATGTCGCCAATGTCAATACTTATGGATTTAAAAAGGGAAGAGTAACATTCCAAGATATGATAAGTCAATCTTTAAGTGGAGCAGCTCGCCCTACCGAGGGTAAAGGCGGTATAAATCCACAACAAGTAGGGCTAGGTATGATGATTTCAACCATTGATACAATTCATACTCAAGGTGCTCTACAAGTTACTGGTGTAAACACTGACTTAGCTATACAAGGAGAAGGTTTCTTTATAGAAAAATCAGGCGAGAACACATATTTCTCGAGAAACGGTGCTTTTGGTGTTGATAGAAACGGTACTTTAGTAAACCCTGCTTCGGGCTTTAAAGTTCAAGGTTGGATGGCCTATAATGATGAGGCTGGTATTACTACAATAAATAATGCTTCTTCTGTTGAAGATATTACTGTACCATTGAATGAAAAAGACCCAGCACGTGCAACTGAGAACACAGTATTTTTCTGTAACTTACAAAAGACTTCAGACGCACACCAAGCTGATATCACAGTATATGACTCGACAGGTACGACTCATCAATTAAAAGCTAACTTCACTAGAACTGATGTTAACACATGGGAAATGGCTTTAGATGTACCTTCATCAACAGAAGGCAGTGTTAATGTTTCAGCAGGAGATGCTGGCACAGGAACTGGTAACACTTTACAGCTTACTTTCGATGATAGCGGTGCATTGACTTCAGTTGGCGATGGAACTAACACTTTAACTGAAGGTGTTTTAATGCCTAATATATCGTTTACATATGCAGGAACTGGTGCTGCTGAGGTTACTCAAACTATAAATATTAATGTAGGTGAAGCGGGAGTACATACTGGTATTACTCAATTTGAGTCTCCTTCAACTACAAAAGCAATAGAACAAGATGGTTATACTATGGGTATGCTTGATGGATTTAGTATTGACGACAGTGGAACTTTAACTGGTGTTTATACAAATGGTAATAGAAAACCATTAGCTCAAGTAGCATTGGCTAAATTTGCGAATGCAGGTGGTTTGGATAAAAGTGGTGGCTCTACATTTACAGAGAGCAACAACTCTGGGCCTGCTAGTATTGGTTCGGCTGGTAGTCAAGGACTTGGAGGAATAAGAGCGGGTGCTTTAGAAATGAGTAATGTTGATTTAAGTGAGCAGTTTACTGATATGATTATAACTCAAAGAGGGTTTCAATCTAATGCTCGTACTATAACAACATCTGACCAAATGCTTCAAGAGATTTTAGGACTTAAGAGATAAAACTAGATAAATTAGACTAAAATATAAAATAAGTTAATTTATAAATAGATTTATTTAAGCAAATATGATAAAATTAAGGCTAAGATATGGTTTTAGTTACAAGACTAGATGACAGTATACTATATGTAAATCCTCACCAAATAGAGTTTATGGAGTCCACTCCAGATTTAGTTATTAGTATGCTTTCTGGTAGAAAAATTATTGTTAAAGAAAAATTTGATATCATATTGTCTCGTATCATAGACTATAGAACTCGAACTGTGGATGAGAGTAGTGTTTCAAAGCCATCTTTTTATGGCAATGAAGATTAATTCTCTTTCGTGAATAATAAATTAAAAAGTATTTTATAAATATTAATGGGGTATGTGAATGGATATTACAGTATTAGCCAGTTTAGGCTTAGTATTGCTCATAAATGTAGGGGGTATTGTCGTCGGAGGAGGAAATCTAGCATTTTTCATAGATATTCCCTCAATCGTTATTGTAATGTTTGGTGGAGTAACTTCTATCATGCTTGCTAATGACCTTGAAACTATGGTTAAAATCCCTCAAGCTTTTGGTGTTATGATAAAAAAACCCAATTATGCTGAAGATGATATGATTATTACCTTGATAAGCTTTGCTGAAAAAGCACGTCGTGAAGGCTTATTGGTTTTAGAAGATGACATACAAGATGTTACTGAACCATTCCTAAAAAAAGGCATGCAACTTGTTGTCGATGGAACTGACCCAGAACTTGTAAAAGGTATTTTAGAAACAGAGCTTGACCAAGTTGAAGCAAGACATGATACTCTTAAAAAAGTATTTGATGATGCTTCGGCTCTTTTCCCGGCATGGGGTATGATAGGTACATTAATCGGTCTTGTTACCATGCTTAGGTCACTTGGAGGCGGTGGTGGTATTGAAACCATCGGTGGTGGTATGGCTGTAGCACTTGTAACAACTTATTATGGTGCGGTTTTAGCGAATGGTTTTGCACAGCCCATGGCAGCGAAACTTGCTACAAGACATGCATCTGAAAGTTTAATTAAAGGTATTATGCTTGAAGGTATTTTATCTATTCAGGCAGGTGATAACCCACGTATTGTAAAAGATAAACTTGTGTCATTCTTACCTCCAGCAAAGAGACGAAAAGTTAATGAACATTTAGGCGATAGATAGCCTTCATTTATAGTAGGAGATGCATTAATGGCTAAAATAAAATTTGGTAAAAAAGCGAAGAAAAAAGGGGATAAGGCGGATACTCCTGCCCCTTCAGTACCATTATGGATGCAAACATATGGTGACTTCGTTACACTTCTTTTAACATTTTTCGTTTTATTACTTGCTACAATGTCAGAGTCGACTAGTGATTCTACTGTAGAACTGATTGCAACAGCTTTCCAAGGTGCTTTCGGTGTTATGCCCGGTGGTGCCACATTATCAGAAAGTAATTTAATATATGGTGGAGCATCGGCAAACACTTTACCTTCAGATCAAAGAGGACACTCAACAGCAGATAGTGTTGATAAAGCGTCTTCTCAACTTAGAGATGAAATTGAAAGCAAAAAAATTAGAATAAGTAAAGATGAAAGAGGCTTTGTTATAACTCTTGGTGCTGACCAATACTTCCGATCGGCGTCATCTGAAGTTATTAAAAATCAAGAAAATACAGAAACATTTATAAAGCTAGCATCACTTTTAAGCCAAGTTCAAAATGATATTCGAATAGAAGGTCATACTGACGGCGGTAGATTTATAGCGGGCTCAGCGGCTGAAAAAGAATTTGGTAATAACTGGGGGCTTTCAACTGCACGAGCAATCGCAGTACTTGAACAGCTATTTGTTGAAGATCAAACTAGAGATTTAAAAAGAGATCAATTTTCTGTCTCTGGATTTGCTGAAACAAGACCTATAGCATCTAATGATCTACCAGATGGTCGGGCTTTAAATAGACGAGTTGATATTATATTAGTTCGTGAAGATGTAACATATTATAATCAAAAATAATTAATTTAAAATAAAGTAAATAAATATGCTTTTAGCAAACAATTGGAAAAGTTATAAAATTTTAGACTCAGGCGATGGACTAAAGCTTGAGTCTATTAATAATTATATAGTAAGCAGGCCTGATTCTCAAATTATATGGCAAAAAAGTACTCCAAATATATGGAATAACGCAAAAGGTCTTTACCATCGAAGTAAAGAAGGCGGTGGATATTGGGAATTTAAGCAAAGACCCAGTAATGACTTTATAATCGATTACAAAGATTTAAAATTTAATATCGAGCTTACTAAATTTAAACATATCGGGATTTTTCCTGAACAAGCTGTAAATTGGGATTTTTTAATCGATAAAATTTCATCAGAAAAAAACAAACGAAAAGAAATTAGAGTGTTAAATTTATTCGCATACACTGGATGTGCCACAGTCGTTAGTGCTTTTGCAGGAGCGACAGAAACTGTGCATGTCGATTCATCAAAAAGAATTGTTGGATTGGCTAAAAAAAATATTGAACTTAATAAACTAAATGATAAAACTGTCCGTTTCATTGTTGAAGATGTAAATAAATTTGTTATGCGTGAAATTAGACGTGGCAGACAATATGATATAATTTTAATGGATCCACCTGTTTATGGACGTGGCCCAGATGGCGAGATTTGGCAAATTGAAACAAGTTTAGTCGATTTGGTAAAAAAATGTGTTCAATTGCTTTCAGATAAACCTATATTATTTCTTATAAACTCATATACTTCAAGTTTTTCAAATGTAGCATTAAAAAATGTTATGGAAAATATAATGCCACATAATAAAGGTATAATTGAGTCAGGCGAAATAGGTATCCCAATCGAAAACTCAAATATGGCTTTACCATGCGGCATTTATTCTAAATTTTATTCTGTATAAGGCGAAATTTCTCTAAGCCTTTTTACTATTTTTATAACAGCATCGGCAGTAAAATCAACTTCTTCCATAGTATTATCTAATGAAAATGAAAAACGAGTTGAACTGTGAGCATATTCAAAAGGTAGCCCCATCGCACGCAAAACAGGCG
This sequence comes from uncultured Spirochaetia bacterium, assembly GCA_947038115.1. GTDB lineage: Bacteria > Spirochaetota > Brachyspiria > Brachyspirales > Brachyspiraceae > CAMQVF01. Next base: position 6,543 of record CAMQVF010000023.1, on the reverse strand, counting down.
AAGGCTCTAAAGTTCCTGATGAACAAGCACTACCAGTCGATGCACAAATTCCATAAACGTCAAGCAATAATAAAATAGATTCACCCTCAATATTCTTAAAACTAATATTTAATGTGTTAGCCGTTCGATTAGCATTGCCACCATTAACTTTTGTATTATCAATATTGTCGACAAGTTTTTTTTGTAGAGTATCTCTAAGTAGTTTCGTATGCTCCATAAATTTAGATAACTCAGCCTTAGCCATTTCACAAGCCTTGCCTAAAGCAATTATATAAGGAACATTTTCAGTACCCGCACGACGTCCACGCTCTTGATGTCCACCAGTTTGAACTGTTCTAAGCTTCGTACCATTTCTGATAAATAAAACACCGATACCCTTTGGCGCATGAATTTTATGACCTGACATTGTAAGCATGTCTATATAATCTTCTTTTTGTAAATCGATAGGAAGTTTACCAACTGCCTGAACTGCATCAACATGAAAAACTGCCCCATGCTTTTTTACAATTTTACCTATCTCCTCGATTGGAAATATTACACCAGTTTCATTATTCGCATACATCACAGATACTAATGCAGTTTCATTAGAAATCGAATTCTTAAGTGTCTCGATATCAACATTACCATCGCCGTCAACATCTAAATATGTCGTTTTATATCCATGTCTTTCCAATGACTTAAATGTCTCAATTATCGCAGGATGTTCAACCTTCGTTGTTATTATATGCTTTTTATTTGGATAAGCTTCTGTAATACCACGAATGGCAAAGTTATCCGCCTCACTACCGCATGATACAAAACATATCTCGATAGGGTCAACATTAATAAGGTCAGCAACTTGTGCACGTGCTTTTTCAACATCTTTATGAACGCCTGCGGCAAAACTATACATGCTTGAAGGATTCGCATATTTCTCTTTAAAAAACGGCATCATCGCATCAAGCACTTCAGGATATATTCTAGTCGTTGCATTATTATCTAAATATATAATTTTTTTTTCACTCATTTAATTACCCCTTAAACTTCAATAACAATTAAGTCGCTATGAACAAGCTCTTGTATTTTAGGCTCAACAAAAGACTTAAGAGTTTTGCTTGAAGAACTACAATGAGAACAAGCACCTTTAAACTCGATAAGTACATTATTGCCATCTAAATCCACAAGCTTGCAACTTCCACCATCTAATTTAAGTGCTGGGTTTATGACAGACTCTAAAGCTTCTTCTATCATTTTAATTTTTTGAATTGTCGTTAGATTAGTATTCGATTTAATTTTTGCTTTAATGTCTTTTTCAGCAAGAACTTTTGATATAATATCTTCTAAATCCATTTTACAAGCTCCACATCCCCCACCCGCTTTAGTGTAATGTGTAACTTCGTCTACTGTTGTAAGATTATTTTCTCTTATCGTTCGCTCAATTTTAGTATCTGTTATACCAAAACATTTACAAATTATAGCACCCTCATCATGTTCATGGTCATCATTAGCAATTACTTCGCCTCTATAATTAGCAATAGCAAGCTCTAATGTCTCCATTCCCATAACTGAACAATGCATTTTCTCTTCTGGCAAACCACCAAGCTCATCGGCTATATCTTTATTTGTTATAGCTTTAGCTTGATCAATTGTTTTACCCTTAACCATCTCTGTAAGAATGCTACTACTAGCTATCGCTGAAGCACAACCAAATGTTTTAAACTTAGCATCAGTAATTATGTCCGTTTCTTTATCTATTTTTAATGTAAGTTTTAATGCATCCCCACATACAATACTACCTGTCATCGCCTCAGCATCTGCATTTTCTATTTCCCCAACATTCATAGGGTTTAAAAAGTGTTCTGTAACTTTATCTGTGTAATCCCACATAATATAATCTCCTTAAAGACTGTTTATAATTAAAGCTTATATTATAATGTATTAGTCATATTATCGATAACTATTTGAATATCATCTTTGCAAGCTCCACAAGCAAGCCCTATTTTTGTCTTCTCTAAAACATCATCAAAAGATTTTAATTTTTCATCTTTAATCTTTTTTTCTAAATCACCATAAGTAATATCGAAGCAAAAACATAAAGTTTGATTCTTATCGTATGACATATACACCTCTAATATAAACTGTTAGACAATTATAACAATATACGAATAAATTTCAAGTACTTATTGTAGGTTTTGATCACTTCTTAAACTGTTAATTCGACTATTTAAATCAAGCTCATAGGCTGGGAACCCTATTCCTGCAAAATCTGACATAGTGAATGTTATCCAAAATTGTTTATCCCAATATGTACCCTTGATAGAGCCCGTTGCTAAGTCAGAAGGTAAACTAGATGGTGTCAAACTAAAAGACGCCATAATCTCCCATCCATCGACATCATGCCATATGCTAGTTTCAATTCCACCAAGTTTGAATAAACTATCACTTCTTTTTTGAGCATCAGCAAAATCAAAAGAATTTACTATATCAAAAAATGGATTAACCCATTCTTCATTTTCACGCTCAGCATACGCAGGGATATATCTATACGCTCTGTTGTTTTCACTTTTTATAACAAATTTAAAAGCCCATAATTTAGATATAAGCAAGTTGACACCAAAATCAACTGATGCAGTATTTTGTCTATAATTGATAAAATCATGCCCATATGAAAGTGCTATATATGTATCTAAAGCATTATTTTCTCCGTCAAAGAAAATATCACCTGTATATTTTTTTATAATAAAATCGAGAAGTCTATCAACTGGAATTGGAAAATATAAATAAGTATCTATTTTTTGAGATGTATAATTTGTACCAACTAAGTTTCTTCTTATATCCCCTGAAATATATGACTTATCATAATATAGTCTTGTATTAAAACCTGCTTCTGTAGAAAAAAGTCTATTTGTTTCACCTAACAGCGAATAAGCGGTGCTTAAAGAATCATATTCTGGTCTTAAATCATAACCAACTGATACAAAACCTTCAGCAGACAAATTTACATCGGGTATAAAAAACAAACTATAACCTGTTCCTCCCAATCTAAACCTACTTGTAATAGAATGATTTTGAAATATTCCATAAGGATCCTGAATTGTATATTCATCTCTAAATCTAAAAGCTAAATTGTATGTATTATCAAGCCTTATTGTCGGCGTAAATTTATCTTTAAAGCTAGATGATAATATGCTATCAGGCATAAAAACAGAAAAACCCATTGATGTTCCAACGCCGAAATATGTGTTTCTTTCATCGAAAATTAAATCTTCCGCTTCAGGATCACTTGTTATCTGCTGATTATATTCCGTTCTAAGTGATGGTGTAAATGATGTAAACTCGCCATTAAATCCTTTTGACAGACTTGCATTCGCATTCATAGCTTGTCTTTGAGCAAGGATATCAAATAATTCGGCACGTAAATTAGTATTATTTTCAAAATCAACACCGCTTGATACTCTATAATCTATAGTATGAGCATATGAAGCACCCAAATTATAATTAATATTCCAGTTGGGCATATAATAAGATGTTTCACGACCTATAACATTTCCATAACTAAGGTTAAGAGAAGGAAGCGTTACACGAGATGGTTTTAATCTATAATAGTCAAAATTTGTGTTAAGTTCTGATGCTGATAAGTTTCTAACTGCTTCAAATTTTAAGTCCGCTAAAAGACTAACATTAAGACCATGAAAATTATTATTAAAACGAATACTATTGTCAACAGATGATTCATAAGAGGTGTTTCCAACATCATCTACACCACCAAATACTGTAGTAAAAAATGAGAACACATCAAATTGAGGTCTAATATTTCCAAAATCAGACTGAAAATATAAATCACTTAAAAGTAGTAATGATGCTGATACTGAACTAGAAATATTATCACTGTTATAAATCGACATTGTGTGATCATAGTCAAATCTATATCTAGGTATAAACTTACCGGGTTCTCCATTGTTGAAATAATTTACATATCTAGTATCAAATCCAACTCTTGAACTTATAGACGAGTCGAGTAAATAATATTGACGTCCCAAAGCAAACATAGCATTGAGTGAAACATCTTGAGTATCATTTCTAAAAGTTATTTCATCACCTATTAAAAAACCTAGACGTTGATAAATATCAAATCTTATTTTATGAGAAACTCCATAGAAATTAAAAACTTTATGATTTTGAACATAAACCCCTTCTTTTGCCGATTCCCCAAAAGATGTTATAATTCCAGTACCAAATTTATTTTGTATAAAAAGAGGAAAATAAAATAGAGGTTGCTCCCCAACTTTATAAATTGCATTAAAAACTAAAATGTTTTCATTGTCCCATAGATAAATTTTGCTTGTAAGAAAGTCATGAGCAGTAGGAGTTAGCTTTGAAAAACTTAGTGAACTATCATCAGCAAAAAACTTCTCATCGAAAAATTTAATGCTATCACCTTTAACTGTGAAAAATAAAAATTTCGTCTCACCACCAGAAAGTATTCCCTTATTTTGATCACGATTAAATAAAAACCAACCACCCTCTAATTGTTGTTCATCATTTTGAATTCTTAAATGACCATCCGCATAAACCTCGCCATTACTTAAACTATATATAACCCTGTCGGCAAGAAGATTATAGTTTAAAAGATGCATATCAATATTTCCATGCAAGATTATAATCTCTTCATCGGTGGCTTCGACAACATATCTCTCAATAATATCAGCGGCACGAAGATAAACTTTACCCACACCCGACTTTATAATTCCTCTATTAAATTCTGATATCACATTCGGATCATCACCATTTTGAACTTCAACAAGTATACCCAGTTGTTTTTCAACTATAGCTTTTCTAATCTCTGACTCTGTGAAAGAGTCATCTACATAAATATTATTTTGAGTTGCATATTCTATAAGAGTATTTTTATCAGCCGTATTTATTAATGTAATAAATGAGCTTGGGCTGTTTTGAGCAGCGACTTTCTTAATTTTTAGAATAGGATTTTCAATAGGCGTTTCATTACCTAATGCATTATTAATATCATCTTGAGAATACAAAAATGTTTGAGTAAACATTATATATAGTATAAAAAACAAAAAATGCATACACTAAAGTCATCTTAAACTATTATAAGTTTTTATTTCCAAGTCTAAAAAAATTACGTTTACCAACTTTCAAAATTCCAAAGCTATTAATTGGCATATTGATATCTGTAATTTTCTCGTTTTCTAAAGTAACACTTCCTTGTTGAATTAGTCTTTTAATTTGTGATTTACTTTCACTAGGCATACAAGTAGAAATTATATTAGCAATACTATCACCCGCATCTATCAAAATAGTTTCGATATCATCAGGCACACCATGCGAACTAAATATACGAGCAAATTCTTCTTCGACTTTAATCACTTCGTCTTCACCATGATATAATCTTACAAGTTCACAAGCTAAAATTGATTTATACGTTTTAGGATTATCGCCATCTTTTATTGCCTTTTCATATTTCTTAATATCACTTGAAGAAATATCTGTAGTAAGCTCCATATATTTTAGTATCAAATTATCAGGAATACTCATAGTCTTGCCATAGATGTCTTTAGCCGACTCATTTATTCCAATGTAATTACCAAGAGATTTACTCATTTTATCAACGCCGTCAGTGCCTTCTAAAAGAGGGACAGTTATAACCGCTTGAGGCGACAGTCCATATTCTTTCATTATCGAACGACCAACAAGCAAATTAAATGTTTGATCAGTACCACCAAGCTCGATGTCGCATTCTAAAGCCACCGAGTCATAGGCTTGCACAAGTGGATACATAAGCTCCATTATAGCAATCGGCTGGCCACCTTTATATCTTTTACTAAAGTCGTCACGTTCAAGCATTTGTGCAACTGTATAATGCGATGTAAGCCCTAAAACTTCGGCAAATGAAAGTGAAGTTGACCATCTTGAATTGAAATCGATAATAGTTTTTTCAGGATCTAAAACCTTAAAAACTTGCTCTTTATATGTTTGAGCATTTTTCATAACTTCTTCTTCTGTAAGTTGAGGACGTGTTTTGCTTTTGCCTGAAGGATCACCAATTCTGCCAGTGAAATCTCCTATTAGAAAAACAACTTTATGCCCCAAGTCTTGAAAATGTTTCATCTTCCTTAAAAGAACTGTATGCCCAATATGAATATCTGGTGCAGTTGGGTCGAACCCTGCCTTAATTGTTAAGATTTTACCCTTCTTAAGTTTTTCTTTAATTTCGTCGGCACCAATAACTTCACTGGTTCCTCTCGATATTAATTCAAACGCTTCTTCAATAGAACAGTTCTCATACATAGAAAAACTCCTTTAAATATACAGCTACATAATATTCGAATTTCGAGTTAAAGTCAAACAGAAAATAATGCTAACTATATAGAAAATAAATCTTTTTCATAGTAATTAATTTATGCTATATATATATAAAATGATTAAATGACTAAATTATACATTTAGCAATTGACATTCCATATAAAAAAATGTATTATAAACATCAAATTTAATATGGAGTATATGATGAAAAAAATTAGTTTAATTTTCTTAAGTTTG